>NZ_JMCB01000032.1 GCF_000737315.1 Hyalangium minutum | reverse complement strand
GGTCCACGGCCCTCTGGACCAGCCCCCACCCCCCACCCCCTCTCCTGCTCCCACCCCCTCTCCCGTCTCGATCACCTATCCTAAGACCGCAGAGGAGTTCCAGGCCTACGTGAACAGTCTTGCGGCACAAGCCCGGCAGGCAAAATACAATGCGGCACTCGCAGAATCACAAGCAGCCATGGCGGCGAACGCGGCCCTGCCACCTCAGCTGTCAGCACCGTCAGAAGCCGCCCTGAGCTACCATGTGCAGGTCGGGTGGTCACACGTCAAGAATCCGCAGGCCAGTGACTTCGCGCGCCTGGTCGACTCCAATGGCGCTCAGCTCTCAAGCTGCCAACCCGAACCCTCGGCTGTTCCTTCCTCATACGGCAATTGCTTCTTGCTCGTGCCGAAGCTGGGCAAGCACATGGTTCAATTGGTTCGCAAGGATCTGACCAAGATCGCCGAGGCCGGCCCGATCACGGTCCGCATGCCGAAGCTCGAGGATTTCTCATACAAGCTGAGTTGCTTCGACCTGGAGCTCAAGGGCACCTCTGTGACAGCAAGGTGCATCGGCCCCGAGCCGTCCGCGCCCGGCGACCGCGGGCCGAAGACCCAGGCGAATACGTACGCCCGGACGCGCGATGACAGCACGATTGCCGACTACACCCAGTGCCTGGATGTCTCCAACAATAACGGCATCCTGGTCTGCAATAAGGAACACCTGGGGGTCACCATCCCGTGATGGTAGCCCTCGTTTGGCATGAGGGACTCCTCTAGCTGACAGTGGTGATGAGGCCGCCTTCGACGCGCAGCGCAGCGCCGTTCGTCGCGGCAGAAAGAGGGCTCGCCAGATAAGCGACCATGCTGGCGAGCTCCTCTGGTTTGATCATCCGCTGCAGGAGCGAGAAGTGAGGTGGAGTCGGCAGGAATCGAACCCTCCGCCCGGAGCTTCGGCCAGTGCACGCACAGCAACTAGGGAGGCAGCACGTGCTTCGTCGGCCTCGTCAATCGGTTCTCCAGCGGCGTTTTCAGCGACCATCACGGGCTGATTCTCCACGCGCAGATAGAGGGCCTCCCTGACCTCAACATCTACTATCACTCTCTCAATGCCACCCACAACTTCGCGGGCGGGACCGTCTTTCGCTCAAAGGGAGGCATGCTGCCCTCTACGAGCCTGAACAGCCACGACACCTCCCTGCGAGGTGCGGTGGGTTTCTCACAACAGCTGTTCAAGGTGATGCTCACACACGATATCAACGTCATTATCCTGGCCGAGGTCGGTCAGGAAGGAGCCAAACAGCTGCTCAAGGGGAGTAAGGCCTTCACCTGGCCACTCCTGAGCACGAAGGAAACAAAGGCGGTCAATGCCATCATAATGGCATACCTTCCTTCTCTCAGCCCAGACTATTCATTCTCGATTCAATCAGCCTCGATAGGCAACGCCGCGCAGATCGTCTTTGGGAAAGGCACCGATTCGGAGGGCAAGCTGTTGGGCTGCCACATCTTGAACAGCATGGCCAATAACTCAAAGGTAGGTACGTTCATGGAGAAGGAAGATGTTTCGGCGGTCTTCGGCGACACCAACCTCTCGACCAAGGGAAGCAGCCTCTCCAGCGGATTCAAGACGATCGAGAGCAATACCAGTACGACGGACGCTCTGACGTTTGATTTTTCGAACAGCGCCAGCGACACGATGTTCGACAAGTTGCTTGTTCGAGTCAGTGAGTGAGCTCTCATTGCACGATGAACAGGCCGCGCAGAGCGGGTTGAGGAGGGTCGTTTCCACGTCATCTTTCGGCCGCAACCAGGCCAGGTAGGGTAAACCGGCTGCCCCTCGCAGCTTCAGGGGAAAAAGAAAACCCCGGCTCGCCAGATGGCGGCCGGGGCCTTGCTACAGCTCTTGCTGCTCTGTGGAGGCGGCGGGAATCGAACCCGCGTCCGAAAGCCTTCGGCCCTTCGACCCTACGTGCGTAGTCCGCGCTTTGCTACGTCCCGCAGGCTCCCACGGACGGGATCCTACGAGCCGGTCCTGGAAAGATCTCGCCACCTCGGGCCCAGGCACCCTCGGCAGCCAGCCCGCATTATGACGGTCCTACCCCACCCCACGGGCCGAGAGCAGGAGGACCGCGCGCTAAGTACTGTTGTTAGGCAGCCAGCGCGAGCTCAACGTTGTCGTTGGCTTTTGTGTCTTTGCCAGCGGTTTTACGAGTCACTGACAGCTCGGCACGCGTCTCGGGCTTCTATGCCCCCGTCGAAGCCAGGTCGCCCCCTTTCGTTCGACCCTTCTACGTTAACCGCTGACGGGGGCACGTCAATCCTCCTGACCCACCCATCCGCTGGTTCTCGCACACACTCCCCAACAGATGGGCTCATGCTTGCCTCCCCTCCAGGGGGCCTTCCGCCGTATAGGGCCCCACCGCCGAGGTTGCCCACCCACCTCGGCCATGAGGTCACCGCATGCACAGGCTCCTCCCGCTCCTTCTGCTCCTGCTGGCCCCGGCCCTGCCGGCCACCGCCCAGCCGAGCACCGAGACGTTCCCCTACCCGCTCAAGGTCGACCGGCTGCCCAACGGCCTCACCGTCGTGCGCGTGCCGTTCCGCTCTCCGGGGCTCGTCGCCTACTACACCGTGGTGCGCGTGGGCTCGCGCAACGA
The DNA here is from genome assembly GCF_000737315.1 of Hyalangium minutum. Classification (GTDB taxonomy): domain Bacteria; phylum Myxococcota; class Myxococcia; order Myxococcales; family Myxococcaceae; genus Hyalangium; species Hyalangium minutum. Next base: position 67,155 of record NZ_JMCB01000032.1, on the reverse strand, counting down.
GGTGGAGCCCGGCAAGACGGGCTTCGCGCACTTCTTCGAGCACATGATGTTCAAGGGCACGAAGAAGCACCCCGAAGGCGAGCGCGACCGCATCGTCGCCAGCTACGGCTTCGACGACAACGCCTTCACCACCGATGACTTCACCGTCTACCACTCGTATGGCCCGTCCGCTGGGCTCGACGCGCTCATCGAGCTGGAGGCCGACCGCTTCCGGAACCTCGAGTACGCGGAGCCCTCGTTCCGCACCGAGGCGCTCGCGGTGCTCGGCGAGTACCACAAGAACGAGTCCCTCCCGGAACTGAAGATGGAGGAACAGCTCTCGGGCACCGCCTTCAAGGTGCACCCGTACCGGCACACCACGCTCGGCTTCTACGAGGACATCAAGGCCATGCCCGAGGCCTACGCGTACAGCCGCACCTTCTTCGAGCGCTGGTACACCCCGGACAACACCCTGCTCTTCATCGTCGGGGACTTCGACGACGCGGCCGTCATGCGGCAGATCCGCGAGCAGTACGGCCCGTGGGACCGCAAGCTGGCCCAGGTCACCATCCCCGAGGAGCCCCTCCAGAAGGAGAAGCGCACCACGCACATCGACTGGCCGTCGAGCACCCTGCCCCGCCACGTGCTCGCCTGGCACACGCCCGCGGCCTCGCTCACCACGACCAGCGCAGCCATCCAGGCCGTGCTCGCCGCGTACCTCGCCGGTCCCACCAGCCCGCTCTTCAAGGAGCTCGTGCTGGAGAAACAATGGGTGGAGTCCATCAGCAGCGACAGCTATCCCCGTCGCGATCCGTCCCTCTTCACCCTCACCGCCACGCTAAAGGACGAGCAGAACCGCGCCTCCGTGAACGACGCCTTCACCCGCGCCGTGCGCGAGCTGGCCTCGGGCAAGGTGGACACGGCTCGCGTGAGGGCCATCCAGAGCAACATCCGCTACGGCCTCCTCATGGACCTGGAGGCGCCCAATGACGTGGGCCTGCAGCTCGCCTGGTGTGCCGGGATCTTCGGCACGCCGGATGGACTCGCCCGCCACCTCCAGAACATCTCCAAGGTGCAGCCCGAGCAGCTCGTCTCCTTTGCCAGGCGCTACTTCGCCGACAACAACCTCACCGTCCTCACCCTCACGCCCGCCGCCGGAGGGAAGCCGTAATGAACGCCTTCACCCGAAACCTCGCCGCCGTTGTCTCCTCGCTGTGGCTCGCCGCCTGCGCCAGCTCGCCTCAGCCCACGCCCACGCCCGAGCAGGCCCCGGCTCAGCCCCAGGCCTCCGCACCGGCAGCCAAGGCCCCTGCTCTCGCGCCAGCAGCCCCGCTCTCGCCGGTTCCGGCCACGCCGCTGAAGCAGCCCGCGCCCATGCAGCTCGTCGTCCTGGCCAGCCCGGAGAACCCCATCGTCAGCTTCCGGCTCGTGTTCCGCGCGGGCTCGGTGGATGACCCGGCCGGCAAGGAGGGCCTCACCGCGCTCACCGCCAACGTGCTCGCAGAGGGCGGTACGAGGAAGCTCAGCTCCGCCCAACTGCTGGAGGCCCTCTTCCCCATGGCCGCCACGCTGGACGTGTACCCGGACAAGGAGTTCACCACCTTCTCCGGTCGCGTCCACAAGGACTTCCTGCCGCGCTTCCTGGAGATCTTCACCGACGTACTGCTCGAGCCGCGCTACGACCCGAACGAGTTCGAGCGCTTGCGCACCGACGCCATCAACACCGTCCGCAACCGCTTGCGCAGCGAGAACGATGAGCAGCTCGGCCAGGTGGCGCTCGATGCACTCCTGTTCCGCGGTCACCCTTACGCTCACTTCGTCGGAGGCACCGTGCAGGGGCTCCAGGGCCTCACGCTCGATGACGTGAAGGCCCATGCCCGCCGCGTCTTCACGCAGGACCGGATCGTCATCGGCCTGGCCGGGCCGGTGGACGACAAGCTGAAGCAGTCCATCACCTCGCGCCTGTCCGCCCTGCCCGCCACGGGGGCGCCGCGCGTGGAGCTGCCGCCGGTGCCCGTGCAGCCGGGCCGCGCCGTCATCATCCAGAAGCCCACGCTCTCCACCGCCATCTCCATGGGCTACGCAACGCCACTGCGCCGGGGCGATCCGGACTTCTTCCCGGTGGCCTTCGCGCTCTCGTACCTGGGCGAGCACCGCCAATTCCACGGTGTGCTCTTCAACGAACTGCGCGAGCGCCGCGGCCTCAACTACGGCGACTACGCCTACGCCGAGCACTTCACCGAACAGCCCGGCACCACCTACGCCCGCACCAACATTGCGCGCACGCAGCAGGACATCAGCCTGTGGATCCGCCCGGTGGTTCCCGCCAATGCGTCGTTCGCCACCCACGGAGCCGTCTACTACCTCGACCAGCTCGTGCAGCAGGGCATCTCGCGCGAGCAGTTCGAGCTCATCCGCGGCTTCCTGATGAGCTACACGCGGCTCTGGGAACAGACGGATCAGCGGCGCCTCGGCTACGCCATCGACTCGCTCTTCTACGGCACGCCGAACTTCCTGGAGCAGTACCGCAAGGCGCTCGGGGACATGACGCCCGAGTCCGTCCATGAGGCCGTGCGCCGCCGCCTGCGCCCAGACGCGCTCAGCTTCGCCTTCGTCACCCAGGACGCTCCGGCGCTCGTCAACGCGCTCAAGGCGCCCACGGCGGCGCCGCTCTCTTACGCGTCCGCCAAGCCGCCGGAGCTGCTCGAGGTGGACAAGGCCATCATCCAGCAACCGCTGCCCTTGAAGCCCGAGACCATCGAGGTCTTCTCCGCCAGTTCCTTTATGGAGAAGTAGCGGCAGTGCCCCAGAGCGAAGGCCCCGGCGCCGGCGTGAGCCAGCCCGGGGCCTCCATGCTTCAGCAGGACTCTCCGTCCTCTCATAAATTGCCTGGAAAATTTGCATTCCAACGTATTTTTTTTCGTCCCCTCAACACGGGAGCTATAAGCGGCACCATGCGAGGTCTAGTGTCGCTCCGGCTCACGCTCTTGTGCGTCCTGGCAGTAGGGATGACCGCGAGGGCTGATCACGATCCTTTCAGCCGGAGCTTCGACGCGGTTCCTGTGAAGGCCACCGCGGCGCAGGACAGCGGCATTGCGCTCGAGGGAGCCCGGGCGGCGCCCGTGGGCAGCCTCCGTGCCTCGCTGCTGCTGGATCTCAACCTGAGCATCCTCTCGCTCAAGCTGGGCGAGGAGCAGCTGGGATCTCTGCTCCCCTACCGGCTCGATGCCCACGCGCTGTTCGCCTACCAGGTGCATCCCCGCGTGGAGCTGGGCGTGGACCTCCCGTTCACGGTGATCCAGGGCGACCGGTTCCAACTGCTGCGCGACGCCCTGGCCGCCCCCGACTTCCCGGGCGCGGCGAGCGTGAACCGGCTCGGATTGGGAGATCTGCGCCTGCTGCCGCGCGTGACGCTGTTGGATCCTGCTCAATTCCCCGTGGGCCTGGGCTTCGTGGGCGAGGTCCGGCTGCCCACCGGCGATGGCTTCAGCTTCCTCGGCGAGCGCGGGGTGCTCGTGGCCCCGAGGCTCGCGGTGGAGCGCTCCTTCGGTCCGGTGCGCCTGCTGGGCAACGTAGGCTGGCGCTTCCGGCGCCACGCCCAGTACCTCAACCTCTACGTGGACGATGAGTTCACGCTCGGCGCCGGTGCGGTGGTGGATCTACCGAACGTGGCCCGCCTGAGCGGTATCCAGGCGGTGGCGGAGATGCATCTGTCCACGCCCGCATCCTCGCCCTTCACCTTCAGCCAGGCCGACTCGCTCAAGACTCCGTGGGAGCTGCTGGTGGGCGCGCGCACGCACATTCATGGCCCCTGGGGCCTGGAGCTGAACGTGGGCCGCGGCATCGGCCTGCACGGTGGCTACGGGCGCGAGGCGTTCCGCGTCATGGTCGCTCTGCGCTACGAGGAGACCTTCGTCGACTCGGATGGCGATGGAGTCCCCGACGCGCGCGACAAGTGCCCCACCGAGAAGGAGGATCGCGACGGCCACGAGGATGACGACGGCTGCATCGATCCGGACAACGACGGCGACGGCATCGTGGACGGCGAGGACGGCTGCCCCGACAAGGCAGGGCCCAAGGAGCTCAAGGGCTGCCCAGCGGACACCGACACGGACGGCGACGGCATCCCGGACCACCTGGATGCGTGCCCGAAGAAAGCGGGCCCCAAGGAATACGACGGCTGCCCGGACACCGACGGCGACGAGGTGCCCGACAACGAGGACGAGTGCCCGGACATGTTCGGCCCGCCGGAGAACAACGGCTGCCCCTACGACGCGCCCCCCTACGTGGTCGTCGAGTCCGACCGCATCCGCATCAAGGGCAACATCCTCTTCGAGACCGGTAAGGCGAACATCCGCAAGCAGTCGTTCAAGCTGCTCGATGAGGTGGCCTCGGTGCTCGCGCGCAATCCCGAGCTCGGCCCCGTGCTTATCGAAGGTCACACCGACAACGTGGGTGCACGCGCCCTCAACCTCAGCCTGTCGGATCGTCGCGCCAAGGCGGTGTTGGACTACCTGGTGGCCAAGGGCATCAACCGCAAGCGCCTGCGCTCGCAGGGCTTCGGCTTCGACCGGCCCATCACCACGAACGCCACGCCGCTCGGCCGCGCGAAGAACCGCCGCGTCGAGTTCCGTCTGGTGAAGGACGAGGTGGAGACGCCTCCGCGTGAAGTGCCTGTCCCCACCGTGCCTCCCCCCACGGTTCCCGGGACCACGGCCCCGGCGACTCCGGCCTCCGGGCCGACGCCGGGCCCCACGGCTCCGGGACCGACGCCGGGCCCCACCGCCCCCAAGTCCACGGGCAGTCCGGCGCCAGCGCCGAAGAAGTAAGACGTCCTACTGCTCCTTCAGCGCTTTCTCGATGCGCCGGCGCAGTTGGGGCTCGGACATCATCCCGCGAACGGCGTCGATGACCTTGCCCTCGCGGTTCAGGAAGTAGAGCGTGGGCAGCGCCTCGATACGGAAGGCCATGGCCACCTCGTCGTTGGCGTAGACCACGTAGGGCTCCAGCTCCGGCATGCGCCCCAAGAACTGGCGCACCAGTTCTTCCTTCACGTCGTCGTCATCCCGGCTCGCCGCGACGAACGCGAGCCCCTGGGGCTCGAACTCCTTGGCCAGCTTCACCAGCGAGGGCATCTCCTCCTGGCACGGCGGGCACCACGTGGCCCAGAAGTCGAGCATCACCACCTTGCCGCGCAGATCGCTCATGGCCAGCTTGCCGCCGCCGTAGCGCTCCATCACGAACGAGGGCACCGAACCCTCCGGCGCCAGCTTGCTCCGCTGCGCCTCCATGATCCCCAGGTACAGCACTCCCGCGAGCCCGAACACCGCCGTCAGGATCAGCAGCGCTTTCGACGCCTTCTCGCCCGTGGAAGGGGCCGGTGGCGGAGTGGGAGGAGGAGGAGCACCTGCGGGCGGAGGGTTCGTCACCGGCTCAGTCACGTGTGTCCACTCCTCTTCAAGCCTCGATGCACGAGCGTCAACACCCCGCGCACCCCTGTCCTCACCCTCGGGTGGCGCACCACCCACTCCGCCAGCCCCGGGCCATGACGATAGTAACCACGGATGAACGCCCGGCCGAGCCCATGGCGCCGCAGCACCTCGTCCCGGAACGCCCGGAAGGCCACCAGCTCCGGCGCACCCTCACCGAACGCCGCCGTCGCCAGGAAGCACGAGGCCGCCGGGCTGATCCACATCAGCTTCCCGTTGGTGGCGTTCACCACCACCTTCAGCTCGCGCGCCTCCGTATAGAGGAAGGCCAGCAAGTCTTTCCGCGCCGCGGGGAACTCGGCGCCGCTGGCCTCCTCGAAGTCGATGCGCGCGCTGCTCCCGCCCAGCTCGTCCACCGTGAAGTGGTAGCGGTTGGAGCTGCTCAGCGCCTCCACCTCCAGCGAGCGCAGCTCGCCGAAGTACGCCATGAAGGGCGTGTTGCACGCTGGGCACACGTAGCGGTGGTACGCGTGGCTCGGCGTGAAATCGTAGTCCCCGATGCGCTTGCACCCCGTGTTGGGGCACACCAGCTTCACCTTGGCGTGCGGCGCCTCGCGCGGATCGTACCGGGACTGCCCCGTCGCCTTGTTGAACACCGGCGGCGGAGCCGGAGGCGCCGACATCAGGCTGCGCGTGGGGTGCGCCGCACGCTCCAGCTCCAGCGCCTTGCGCCAGGACGTCTCCGCCTCCGTCAGCCGCCCACTCACCGTGTGGCAGAGCGCCTCCGCGTGCGCCTGCACCGCCGCACGAATGCCATGGGCCGCGGCCGGAGCCTCGGGCTCGGAGGTGACGGCGAACGCCATGGCCAGCACCTTCTCCGCCTCGGGAAGCAGGGCCTCGGCCGCCTTCTGCGCCGGATCATCCGCGCGTTTGTACAAGGGCGGCTCTGGAATGCGCGCGAACAGCGCCGAGGCATCCGCCCTCAGGCGCTCCAACGCCGCCGCCATTCCCTGGCGCCGCACGTCCATCTGCGCCGCCCGCGCCTGGGCGGCCTGAAAGAGTTCTTCGGGCTGCAAGGCCGCGCACATTAGCAGTGACCCAGAAACTGGCCGCCTCCCCTTTTTAGATGTAAGAAAGGGTAGGAGGTTGAAACACATGGGCGTGCTGAAGTTCCTGGTGTGGACAGCGTGCGCGGTGGGGGTGGGCATCTTCCTGGCGACCGGGCAGATCGACGGCCGCACTCCTTTGGATCACATGCAGCGAGCGTGGAAGCGGAACGTGCGCCCCTCGCAGGTGGACCGGATGAGGGACAGCATGGACCGGGTGAAGGATGGGCTGGAGGACGCGCTGGACGAGGCCAAGGACGCGGTGGGCAAGAAGGGCGAGGGCGCCCCGCGCGAGCGCATCACCGCCGAGGACCGTGAAGCAGTGAACCGCATCATTGCCCAGAAGAAGTAAACGGTTTCCCAGGGCCCCTTCGGTCCCGCTTCCGGTTCTTTCCGCCCCTCCTTACGTTCGGGACGTGGTGGAGGGGTGTGGAGGCGGTCCATGGCAAGGGTGCGGAGAGGTGGCGTGCGGCTGCTGCTCGTAGCGTGCACGCTGGTGGTGGCGGGAGTGGGACATGCGGCCGGGGAAGGCAGCGGCCGCGTGTGGCTCGAGGCTCGCAACCACGAGGTACGTGAGCAGCGCTCCAACCTGAGCAAGGTGGCGCGCGCGGCAATGCCCTCGGTGGTCTCCATCACCACCCTGCCGGACAGCACCGAGCCTGAGGCCAGCGGCGAGGAGCCGCAGAAGGGCATCGGCTCCGGCTTCATCATCCATCCGGACGGCTACATCCTGACGAGCGCCCATGTGGTGGAGGGCGCCGGCAACGTGACGATCTCCGTGGACTCTCCGCGCGGCTATCCCGAGACGTACGAGGCCCGGGTGGTGGGCCAGGACCTGCGCACCGACTGCGCGCTCCTGAAAGTCGAGGCGGGCCGGAAGCTGCCCGCGCTGAAGCTCGCGTCGGCCTCCCGGGTGGAGGTGGCGGACTGGATCGTCGTGATTGGCAGCCCGTTCGGGCTGGAGCACTCCGTCACCGTGGGCGTGGTCAGCTACAAGGGCCGTACGGACGTGACGCCCAACGGGCGCCCAGGCGACTACGACTACATTCAGACGGACGCCTCCATCAACCCGGGCAACTCGGGCGGGCCGGTGCTGGATCTGAACGGGGACGTGGTGGCCATCGCCAACGCGGTGAACGTGGCGGGCCAGGGCATCGGGTTCGCGGTGCCCATCGACATCGCCAAGGCGATCCTCCCGCAGCTGAAGACCTACGGCGAGGTGCGCCGGGGCTGGCTGGGCTTCGACGTGCGAGACTTGTCGCCGCAGGTGGCCTCGGAGCTGGGGATGTCTCCCAAGAACCACGGTGTGGTGGTCTGGGCCGTGTCCGAGGGGAGCCCGGCGGGCCGCGCGGGCCTGCGCCCGGGGGACGTCATCGTGAGCATGGATACCGAGCGCGTGGAGAAGGCCTCCAAGCTGAGCTGGCAGCTGGCCGCTCGGGGGGTGGGCAAGAGCGTGGTGCTCCAGGTGCGCCGGGGACAGCAGCCGCTGAAGGTCCGGGTGACGCTGGAGGAGCCTCCTCCCGAGGCGAAGCCCGCCACCACCGTGGCGGCCCGGCGCCCGTCCCCTCGCAAGACCTCCTCCTCGCGGCTCCAGCCGGTGCTGACGGAAGAGGACCTGGAGGACGAGGGGCCCGCCCCCTCCGTGCGGCCGGGCGAGCCCCTGTTGGGCCCCTGACGCCATCCCGTCTCCCTGACGGCCGGGGGCCGGGGCTGCCTCCTCGGTCGCCGCTCAGCTTGCGTTCCCCTCGCGCGGGCGCTACACAGTGCGCCTTTTTCGTGTCCGGGTGGGCCCTTTGTGGTGACGCTCGGGACCGTTTCGCACCAGAGAGAGGAACCCCATGGCCGAGGAAGCCAAGAAGACGAAGACGCTGAAGAAGTGGCCGCGAGTGGCCAAGGCCGGCGGCAAGAAGGCGTGCTCCGTGGCGGGCTGCAAGCGCCCCTACCGCGCCAAGAGCTACTGCTTCTTCCACTACAAGCACTGGCGCCAGGGCGAGCTGCCCCACTCGCGCTACCGCACCTGCTCCAAGGCGGACTGCCGCGCCAAGGTCCTCAAGGGCGGTCTGTGCGAGAAGCACTACGCCGAGACCTACAAGAAGGAGGGCGCGGCGGCGGCCTAGCCCCGTCTCGCCTCGCCTCACCGGGCGCCTCCCCCTCGGATCCTCTGATCTTAAGGAGTGGGGGCGCCCCGCTTCACCGCTCGCTCCAGGTGCTTGAAGGCCGTGAGCCACAGCTCCGCCTCGCGCTGGGTGAGCCGCGCCCGTGACAACGTCAGCTCCAGCTCGTGCAGCACGTGCTCCGGCGCCTGCGGGTTGAGGAACTGCGCCGTGAGCATCGCCTCGCGCATCCGCTGGCTCAGCGCGTTCAGCGTACCGATGCGCGCGCCCGGCTCGAGAGCCGGAGGCACCGGGTTCGTCGCGCCCTCCCGGCCGCACAGATAGAGGAGCACCCCGGCCGCCTGCGCCAGGTTCATCGAGGGCTGCACATCGCTGGTGGGGATGACGAGCACCTCGGCACAGTGAGCCAGCTCCTCGTCGGACAAGCCCCGCTGCTCGCCCCCGAGCACCAGCGCCACCCTCCCCCGTGCGCTCTCCTGCGCCAGCCGTCCCACCGCCTCCTCCGGGGTGAGATACGTCCGTCCCTTGAGCTGGGTGCGAGAGGTGGTGCCAATCGCGTACACGCAGTCGGTGAGGGCCTCGGGCAGATCGCGGGCCACAGCCATGCGGTCCAGCACCGTCTCTCCTTTGACGGCGAGCCGCTCCGCCCCTCGAAAGGAGTAGGTGACGGGGTCGGACAAGATGAGACGGGAGAAGCCGAAGTTGGCCATGACGCGGGCCACCGCGCCGAGGTTCTCTGGGGAACGCGTCTGATGAAGGACGACCGTGAGCTGTTCAGCCAGGCCCATGCCCCCGAGTTTATCTAGCTGCATGGGGCGGTGATCGGTATATTCCAGGCCGATGCGTCGCTGGGTCCCTGGCCTGCTGCTCTCTGTCGTCGTCCTGACCGCCTGTGGCGGGACGGGTACTCCCATGCGCTCGTCGCTGACGGCGCGGCAGGCGCTCACCAGCGCTCCGGAGGCACTCGAGTTCGAGCCGGCCTCCACGCGGCAGGAGCTGTTCCGCGAGCTGGCGCGGCTGTCCGAGCAGGAGGAGGGCCAGGCCGCCCAGGCGCTGGTGCTCTTCCCCATCAGCCACCACGGCGAGCTGGTGGCGGCCCCGGGCTTCGACGCGCGGATGGACCTGCTGCAGGCGCCCGATGCGGGCGGAGTGCTGCAGCTGACGTTCGACGGGCGCACGGGTGAGCACTGGCCTGAGGAGCGCCGTGACAGCCTGCAGGGGCTGTCCGAGCGCGAGTCCTCCGAGCTGGTGGCGCGCACGCTGCTGACCCACTGGGGCATCCAGCAGACGGGCCCGGTGCAGGTGGACCGGGTGTCGGGTGCACCGTACGCGGTGGCATACGTGGACGGCATCCTGCGCATCAACCCGGCTTTCCTGTATCTGGCAGCGGCCTCAGGTCTCGCTTCCACCTCCGCGAACGTCCAGTAGAGTCCGCGCCGCTCCGCACCTCCGCGGAGGCCGAGGCGCCTCGTGAACACGTCCGCTCTCCACGCGCAGCTTTCGCATACCCTCCGGCAGGTGAACCTGCCGACGCTGGGCACGCACTACCAGGGCAAGGTCCGCGACACGTACCGCCAGAAGGACCGGCTCATCCTGGTCACCTCGGATCGGCTGTCCGCGTTTGATCACGTGCTGACGACGATCCCCTTCAAGGGCGAGATCCTCAACCGGCTGGCGACGTTCTGGTTCGAGCGCACGAAGCACGTGGTGCCCAACCACATTCTGGACGTGCCGGATCCGAACGTGACGGTGGCGCGGGCGTGCGAGCCATTCGCCATCGAGATGGTGGTGCGCGGGTACCTCACGGGGAGCCTGTGGCGCGACTACCAGAAGGGCACGCACACGGCCTACGGGCTGCCCTTCCCCGCCGGGCTTCGCAAGGACGAGGTGTTCCCGGAGCCCATCATCACTCCGTCGACGAAGGCGCAGTACGGCCAGCATGACGAGCCGATCTCCGAGGCGGAGATCCTGTCGCGCGGCCTGGCGAGCCCGAGGGACTGGGCTCGTCTGACGGAGGCGGCGAAGGCGCTGTTCGCCGAGGGCCAGAAGTGGGCGCGCACACGCGGGTTGATCCTGGTGGATACGAAGTACGAGTTCGGCAAGGTGGGCGATGACTTGTACGTCATCGACGAGATCCACACGCCAGACTCGAGCCGGTACTGGGTAGCGGACGAGTACGAGGCGCGGTTCACGAAGGGCGAGGACCAGCGGATGCTGGACAAGGAGAACATCCGCCAGTGGCTGATCCGCGAGCGGAACTTCCAGGGCCACGGCACGCCGCCGGTGATTCCCGATGAAGTGCGGGTGGATCTGGCGACGAAGTACCTCACGGCCTACGAGCGGATTACGGGCACGGAGCTGAAGCTGGAGCCGGGCGACGTGCACGCGCGCATCGAAAAGAACCTCCGGGCCGCCGGGTACCTGTAAACCCGAACTCGCAAACGAGGGAGCCCGCCGTGGCGGAACTCAAGACGAAGAAGACCGTGGCCAACGTCGAGGACTTCCTGGCGGGCATCACTCCGGAGAAGAAGCGCCAAGACGCGTCTCCCCACCCTGGCTTTCTCAAAGCCTGAGACTTCAGGACGCGCCGTAAGGGATCCAGTGTCCCTGCTCCCCTTCAAAGAACAGGTGGGCAGGAGCCCTTGGACACGCCGACTGTGCACCTGTGATACGACCCATGGTGCAAGGCCCCTTCCGCATGACGTTGAGTACTCCACACCTCTGCTCGGTCTGCGGCCGCGGTTTTCCTCCAGGAGAATCGGCCTGTCCGGCGCACGGCGTTCCCACGGCTTCTCTGGAAGCCGCTCCGGAAGTGCCGACCACCGGAGACGAGAACGCATTGGTGGGTCAACAGCTCGGCGAGTACCGGGTGAAGCGGTGCATCGGCCGGGGCGGAATGGGTGTCGTCTACGAGGCAGAGCACGTCAGCCTCAACCGGAAGGTGGCGATCAAGCTGCTGCGCGAGGAGCACGCCCGCAGCCCCTACGCGCGCAACCTGCTGAGCGAGGCCCGCGCGGCCAGTGCCATCCAGCACCGGGGCATCATCGACGTGTTTGGCTTCGGCCAGCAGCCGGGCATCGGCCAGTACCTGGTGATGGAGTACCTGGAGGGACAGCCGCTCAGCGAGTTCATGGCGGAGCACGCCCCACTGCCGCCCGCCGAGGCCATCCAGCTGCTCGGCGAGGTGCTCGATGCGCTGTCGGCCGCGCACGCCCAGGGCGTCATCCACCGCGACCTCAAGCCCAGCAACATCTTCATCGTCCGGGAGCAGGATGGCTCCCGCTACATCAAGCTGCTCGATTTCGGGTTGGCCAAGCGCACCACGCCCGACGGCCTGGCCTCGCGCTCGGAGATCATCGTCGGCACTCCGAACTACATGGCCCCGGAGCAGGCGCTGAACGAGGCGGTGGGGCCGAGGACCGACCTGTACGCCGTGGGCGTCATCGCCTTCGAGATGCTCACCCGGCGGCGGCTCTTCGCGGGGCGCTCGAACCTGGAGATGGTGGCCCACCACCTGAAGAGCCCTCCGCCCCGGCCCTCGTTCTACGTGGAGCTGCCGGCGCGGCTGGATGCGCTGATCCTCCGGCTGCTCGCCAAGGAGCCCCAGGCGCGTCCGGCCACGGCCAGTGAGGTCGCCACCGAGCTGAGAGCACTGCTCCCCACGGATGAGAGCACCGGAAAGCCCGCCGCCCTCTCTCCCCTGTTCCAGGCGAAGTACAGCCCCGCCTTCGCCTTCATGGAGGAGCCGACCCAGCAACAGACGCCGCGGGAGCCCGCGTCCTCCAGGCCGCCCTCGCCCTTCACGCCCTACGGGCAGCCCTTCCCAGCCGTGCCGCTCGCACCACCCGAGGTGAGCCGCGCGCGCTGGCACCGAGGTGCTGCCACGAGCGCTGTGCTGGTGCTCCTCGCGGGAGGAGGCGGACTCATGGGCGGCCTGCGCTGGGAACCTGAGCGCTCCCTGGGGCCGGCCATCGCCTCCGCGCAGCCCTCCATGGCCTCACCGCCGCCCGCGAGCCCTTCATCTGCCGCTCAGACCGAGGCCCTGACCGAGGCCCTTCCCCGTCCCTCACCGAGTGAGCCCGCGCTCGCCGAGGAGTCCCCAGCGGCCACGGGGATCCTGCACATCTCGATCAAAGGCGCCTGGGCGGACGTCTGGGTGGACGGAAAGATGCTGGGCCGGGTGCCGCCCCTCCACCGCTACACCCTGTCTGCCGGAGAGCATGAGCTCGAGCTGCGCAGCCCTGGGCTCCCGACACACCCGGATCGGATCGTCATCCCTCCGGGAGGCATCCTGCCCTACACCCGTCAGCTCCAGCCGCCGCCCCCTTCGCGAATGACGCCCACCACCGGTTCGCGGTGACAGCCCAGGCGGGCATCGCCCTCGACCTGGGCCGCTGAGCCGCGCGCTGACATGACAGCTGACACGGCGCTGACATGTCAGCGGCCCTTGGACACACCTCCAGGACGCCTGCCTCCGAGGGAAGCCTTCCTGGCCTGACTCTTGCTTCAGGAATGCCTTTCCGTGATCCACAGAGGCACCGTGACCCAGTACCTCTTTCGACGGGCGACTCCGGCCGACAGCGCGGCAGTCCACCGCCTGCGGGGACAGTTCGTGGAGGAGCTGAACGCGCCGAAGGGAGCGCTCGAGGCGGACTCCTCGCGCAGCGAGTTCATGCTCGTGGAGGCCCTGGAGGGGGCCACCCGGCAGGCCGTGGGGATGATTGGCCTGGTGCACGCCTCCAGCGAACCCTTCATCTTCGAGCGGCTGATCCCGGACGTGTGGCAGCGGCTGGACCTGCCCACGCTGACGGGGTGCTTCGATCTGCGGCGCGAGGACCTGGTGGAGATGGACTGGGGCTACGTGGAGAAACCGTACCGGGGCAAACAGTTGGCCCTGCTGCTGCTAGCCGGGTGCCTGCTCCACGCCCACCGCCGGCGCTACCCGGTGAGCGTGGGCATCGCCAACACCGCCCTCATGGCCCGGCTGCCCGGCGGCATCTTCCGGAGCACGGGGCTGGTGAGCCAGCTCGCGGGCGTACCGTATGAGCTCGGGGCACTATGGCCCGGACAGAGCGCGGCCCTGATGGCCGACGCCGTCCAGGCCGCCTGCGCCATGGACAGCCAGCGGGCGTGGCACCTCGACGTCAGCTGAGGGCGCTACCCGCCGCGGCCAAACACCCGGCGGAAGATGTCGTCCACGTGACGCGTGTGGTAGCCGGTGGAGAAGCAGTCGTTGATCTCCTCGGGCGTCATCATCTTCAGCAGGTCGGCGTCCTTCAGCAGCGACTCGCGGAAGCTGACGCCTTCCTCGTACATCTTCATCGCGTTGCGCTGGACGATGACGTAGGCGGCCTGCCGGTCCATGCCCTTGCGCGCCAGCTCCAGCAGGATGCGCTGCGAGTTCACCACGCCGCCGAGCAGCTCCAGGTTCTTCGCCATCTGCTCGGGATAGACGCGCAGGTTCTCCATGAGCCCAGCGAAGCGGTGCAGCATGAAGTCCATGACGATGGTGGCGTCCGGACCGATGACGCGCTCCACGGACGAGTGCGAGATGTCCCGCTCGTGCCACAGCGCCACGTCCTCCAGGGCGCTCACGGCGTAGCCGCGCAGCAGCCGCGCCAGCCCCGTGAGGTTCTCCGAGAGGATGGGGTTGCGCTTGTGCGGCATGGCGCTCGAGCCCTTCTGGCCCGGGGTGAAGGGCTCCTCCGCCTCGCGCACCTCGGTGCGCTGCAGGTGGCGGATCTCCACCGCGAACTTCTCGATGCTGGCGCCCAGCAGGGCCAGCGCCCCGAAGTACTCCGCGTGCCTGTCTCTCTGGACGATCTGGCTGGAAGCTGGAGCCGGGTGCAGCCCGAGCTTGCGGCACGCGTGCTCCTCCACCGAGGGCGGCAGGTGCGCGAACGTGCCCACCGCGCCGGAGATCTTCCCGACGGCGATGGTCTCCCGGGCGCGCTCGAGGCGGGCGCGGCCGCGGCTCAGCTCGTCGTACCAGATGGCCAGCTTGTGGCCGAAGGTGATGGGCTCGGCGTGGATGCCGTGGCTGCGCCCCATCATCACCGTGTTCTTGTGCTCGAAGGCGCGCTTCTCCACCGCCGCCATCACCCGGGCCAGCCCCTTGAGGATGAGGTCCAGCGCGTCGCGCAGCGTGAGCCCCAGCGAGGTGTCCAGCACATCCGAGGACGTCATCCCCAGGTGCAGCCAGCGCGCGTTCGGGCCGACGCGCTCCTCCATGAAGGTGAGGAACGCAATCACGTCATGCTTCGTGGTGCGCTCGATCTCCTCGATGCGAGCGGCGTCCTCGGGGGTGAAGTCTCCGGCCTTGGCGCGGCAGTCCTCCAGCGCCTCCTTGGGGGCCAGCCCCACCTCCACCATGCCCTCCAGCGCGGCAAGCTCCACGTCGCGCCAACGGCGGTAGCGGGCAACATCGGACCAGAGGGAGGCCATCTCCTGTCGGCTGTATCGAGGAATCACTCGTGGACCTTCACGGGAAAGTCCCGCTTCGCCGCGTAGCGGAGCAGTTCCATCGCGGCGTCGCAGGAGGAGCTCAACTTGCGGGTAGCGGTGAGGCTGATCGCCAGGTCCATGCTCTCGGGCTGCGCCACCGCCATCGCGCCCGGGTTCACCTTCTCATGGATGATGCGGTTGGCCAGCCGCCCCGCCTGCTGGCCGATGGCGGTGGGGCTCGGGGCCAGGGCGAGCGTGGCGCCCTCCTTCACCTGGCTGGAGGTGAGCGCCACCAGGGGGAGCTTCTGCTCGGAGGCAAAGGCGATGAGCGCCTGGACGACGGCGGCGTTGCCCACCGTCTTGTCGGCCACCATCAACAGGGCGTCCACCTTGCCGGCGGCCGCGCCCAGCACCTTCTCCACGCGGGCCTGAGCCTCCACCTCCAGTGGGACGATGGTGAGCCCCAGTCCGCTGGCGGCCTCCTGCGCCGTCTGCACCTGCCTCGCGGAGAAGCGCGGATCATGGAGCATGCCCACCCGCTTCACCTTGGGAGACAGGGCCTTGAGCGCGCCGAGCTCCGGGGTGTAGTCGCTCGTGAGCGAGATGCCGGTGACGTTGGGGCCCTCCAGGCCGTACTTCTCGAAGTAGGGCACCATGACGAAGAGGACGGGGATGTCCTCGCCCAGGGAGCGGCGCGCCGCGTTGGCGGCCAGCGGCCCGATGGCCAACACCAGGGCCGGTTTCTGCATCGCCAGCGTCTTGAAGAGCCGGGCAGCGGCGGAGGAGCTCTCGTCGAGCATCACCTCCTGCACGTCGGCATCGGCCTCGGCACGGAAGCCGGCCACCACGGAGGCATAGGGCGCCAGCAAGGCGGACTTCACGGCCACCACCTTGCGGCGGCCCTGAGCGCTGGCCAGTCCTGGCAGCAACAGCGCGAGCAGCAATGCGAGCCCAACGTTCCTCATTGCAGGACGTCCGCGCAGCAGCGGAAGCCCACGGTGGGCTTGCGCTCCGTGGGGACTCCCTTCATCCGCGCCGAGCAGCGCACGGCATGGACGGACCGGTCGTACGCCCCACCCTTCTGGGTCTTGCTCGAGAGGCTGTCCCCAAAGTCCGAGGCCGTCCACTCGGCCACGTTCCCGGAGAGGTCCGCCACGGCGTAGGCCGAGCGGCACTGCGGGAAGCGCCCGCCCTCGGCCAGTTCTCGATCGCGGCCCTGCGCGTCGTCGGTGTTGCACACGTTCGCGTCGAACTCGTTCCCATAGGGAAAGCGCGCATTGCCTGGGCCCTTGCATGCCTTCTCCCACTGGTCCTCCGTGCAGAGCCGCTTGCCCACGCTCGCGCAGGACTGCTTCGCCTCATCCCAGTTCACGCCGACGGTGGGCAGCCCCCCTGGCTTGTTGGGGAACTCGTACTCGTCGATGCAGAACGAGGGCACCTGCACGTTCTCCAGCGGGCGCTCGTCGAACATCTTGTCCGGGTCATCCTGCGCCACGCCCCGCTTGAAGGCCCCTCCGCTCACCAGCTTCATGCCGGGGGGGCACTTGCCCGCGGGGGCCATGGGGTCGTGCACCTCGGGCTCCGCGGGAGGCGGCAGGGCCTCGCGCGGCTCGGACGGGGGCGTGGGAGCCGTCACGGTGCCCGAGCCATCTTCCGCTTGCTGCGAGCGCAGGTGCTTGAGCACCAGGTAGCCCACACCCGAGCCAATCGCCAGCCCCGCCAGCGTCAGCAGCACGAGCCACACGGCGGACATGGGCCGCTTCTCCACACGCTTCACGGGCTGACGGGGAGCGGGCGGCTGAGCGCGCGGGGGCGGACGAAGCGCTGTCACGGCCTGGGCCGGATCCGTGGGCTGGTCCTCGATGCCCTGAGCATGAAGAGAGGGCGTGGACGCAGCCGAGGCCCGGCCCACCGGCCCCGTGTTTCCCCCGGAAGGCTTGATGACAGGGCGCTGCGCGGTCACGGCCTTCGCGACGGCGGGGGACGCGGCCATGATCTGGGCCAGCATGTCCGCGTCCATCGGCTGGGTGGCGTCGACGGGGGGCTCCTCCTTCGAAGGAGCCTTGGGCACCGGTGGCGACACGCTGGCGATGGGAAGCTGATCCGTGGGGACGGGCGGCGGCGGCTTCTCGGCGCTGCGAGCCGCGTGCGTCAATGCCGAGCTGCCCAGGGGCTGTGCGTGCCGGGAGATCCTGTTCGAGCCGCCCGGGCCCTTGGCGACGATAGAGGAGAACTCGGCGGCGAACTCGCCCGCGGACTTCGGGCGGGCCAGCGGGTTGGCGTTGAGCGCGCGCCGGTAGAGGGCTTCGAAGGCAGGCGGGAGGTCCGGGTTCTTCATCAGAACCTCGGGGATGCCATCCGCGTCCGGCATGAGCCCGGTGAGCATCTCGCCCACGATGACCGCGAGCGAGTAGATGTCCATGTGCGCGTCGATCTCGCTGCCCGACACGTACTCGGGAGCGATGTAGGCCTCGGCGCGGTAGCCCTTCTGAGCCTGGACGAAGGGAGGCCGGGGAATGCCCAGGGAGAGCCCGTAGTCGGTCACCTTGAGCACGTCCGGCAGGACGATGATGTTCTCGGGCTTGAGGTCCGAGTGTGGCCCGTAGCGGTGGGCGCCATCGAGCGCATCGGCGATCTGGCCGAGCAGCGGCTCCACCTCGCGCAGCGTGAAGGGCTGGCCCTTGGCCACCCGCATCTCCATCATCCGCCGCAGCGTCATCCCCTCGATGAGCTGGGAGGTGAAGAAGGGCCGGTCCCCGTCGAAGCCCTCCTCGTAGACGCGCGACAGGTAGGGGTGGCTGAGCTTCTTGCCGACCTTGAGGACCAGGGAGAACTGGGTGCGCTCCTCGGGCTCCTGGAGCAGCCGGGGGTTGATCGCCTTGAGGGCGACCTCCACGTCATGCTGCTGATCCATCGCCCGGAAGACGTAGCCCACGGGCCCTGCGCCCATCATCTCGAGGATGGAGAAGCGCGAGTGAATGACGTCCCCGGGCTTGTAGGGCGCGCCCTCGATGCTCCCCCTCCGGCGCGCGGACGGACTCGCAGCCTGCCTGGCCGCCGCGTCGTACTTCTGACCGCAGGTGGGACAGGTATCGCTCGAATCAGGGACGTGGCTGCCGCAGCGGTAGCAGAGCACGAGGGATGGGCTCCAGGTCCTTCCAGGGGCCGGGTGCTGCTGGCCCACTCCCTCTTATCCTGCCCCCTCCCAGACCAGCAAGGAACGAACCATCATCGGCCGGTGGATCCGAACCCACCCTCCCCCCGGGGGGTGGTGTCCAGGACGGAGACCTCCTGTAGCTCCGCTGTCGTGACAGGAGCCACCACGAGCTGGGCGACTCGGTCGCCTCGACGAAGGGTGAAGGGCTCCTGGGAGAGGTTCACCAGGATGGCATGGACCTCTCCCCGGTAGTCTGCATCGATGGTACCCGGCGAGTTGAGCATGGTGACGCCGTGCTTGAGCGCCAGCCCGGAGCGGGGGCGCACCTGTGCTTCGTAACCGGGAGGTAACGCCAGGGCGAGCCCGGTGGGGACGGCCATGCGCTCCAGGGGCTGAAGCGTCCGCTCGCCATCGATATCCGCCCTCAAGTCCATGCCCGCGGCCAGGGCCGTCTCGTACTGGGGGAGCGGCAGAGGATCGGGATGGTTGGGACGAACGCGGAGGACCTGGAGGGTCAAGCGAGCGGACATGGCGCCCGGGAGTAACACGGGCGCCAGGGTCCGTCAGCAGAGATGCTGTCGAGGATCAACCCGCCTTGGGAAGGATCCAGTTCGAGTTCAATGGAACGGCGTACCCGGCCGAGACCATGGCATCCTGGATGGCGTGGCCCATGGCGTCCTGCACCGCGTTGGCGTGCTGGGGACGGCACCAGGCCTGGACCGCGAGCACGGGCCCGGCCAGCGCGAACTCCGCGATCTCGATGGAGACGGCCGGCTCGGCCAGCACGTCCGGGGCCTTCGCGACATGCTCGGCCAGGGCGCGCTTGACGGACGCGATGTCGCTGCCGTGGATGACCGGCACCTTGATGGTGAGTCGGCGGTGGGGGTGGTGGCTGAAGTTGGTGATGTTGCCGCCAAAGAGCTGACCGTTGCCGACGAAGATGCGCAGGTTGTCCTGCGTGTCGATGGCGGTGACGAACAGGCCGATCTCGTGCACGACACCGCTGACGTCGGCTGCGTTGATCTCATCGCCCACCTGGAAGGGGCGGAGGACGAGCAAGAAGATGCCCGCAGCGAAGTTGCCCAGCAGCCCGGCCCACGCCGAGCCGATGGCGATGCCCGCCGCGGCCAGCAGCGCGGCGAACGAGGTGGTCTCGATGCCGATCAGCCCCAGCAAAGCGAGCAGCAGGAGAATGGTGAAGATGCCGGAGAAGAGGGATTCGACGTAGCGGATCAGCGTCGCGTCCAGCTTGCGCTTTTGCAGCGTCAGGGACAGCACGCGCCGGAAGCCGCTGATAATCGCACGTCCTACGAACCACAGGATGAAAGCGCCGCCCATTTTGAGAAAGAAGGGCAACGCCTCGGTCAGCGCGAGGGACTGGAACTGCTTGACGAGATCTTCCATGACGGGGGTTCTCTGCGAGTGACAGTGAAGTGGCCGACAGTTCTAGCGGTGCTTCCGGGGGATTAGCAAACGCGGTGCCCCCAGCCTGCCGCCCTGCTCTCCTGGCAAGGGGGGCGCAGCTGACATGTCAGCGCCAGGGACTGACATGTCAGCGCCAGGGACTGACATGTCAGCGTCCCCTCCCACGGCCTCATGAAACGCGCCCCGTGCTCAAGGGCGCGAGCCGGCAGCCACGGGGAGCGAGCCCCTGCGGAAGCGCAGCGGATCCACGGGCTGCGAGGCCAGCTCGAGCTGATAGTGGAGGTGGGGCCCAGTAGAGCGGCCCGTGTTGCCCGAATGCGCGATGAGCTCGCCCCGCTTCACGCGCTGCCCCACCTTCACGAGCAACTCCGAGTTGTGGCAGTAGGCCGTCGACACGCCCCGGCCGTGGTCGATGATGAGCACCCGGCCGTTCACGGAATCCTCGCTCGCGCGGCGCACCACACCGTCATCCACCACGTGCACCTGAGTGCCCTGGGGCACGCTCAGGTCAACGCCCGTGTGCAGCTTGCGGTAGCCCAACGTGGGGTGGACCCGGTAGCCGAAGGGACTGGCGACACGCGTGTTCTCCGGCACGGGCCACGCCAGCCCGAACGCGGTGGTGAGCGCGAGCGCCTGGTTCGCGGCCACCTGCGCGTCCTCGAATCCGGGAGGGAGCTGCCGCGCCAACTGCTCCAGCGTGGGCGAGCCCCCCTCCGCCGAGACGCGCTCCAGCGCATAGCGCGCGGGGATGCGTCCGGCGAACACGGCGGTGAGGCGAGCCTCCTCGCTCGGGAACTCTCCCTCCAGCGTCTCCAGGAGCTTGCGCGCGGTGACGGGGCCCTTCGCAGCATCCAGCAGCGCCTCGGAGGACAGGCCCAGCTCGGCGGCCAGCGCCAGAGCGGGCTTCTGCGCCTTCGGCTGCAGGCCCTTCAGCGCGAGGTGCGTCCCATAGGCCAGCGCGCCCGCCTCGGAGATGGGCCGCACCAGGGGTACCTCGGGAACGAGCGCGGAGGTGGTGACGCCAGTGCTGCTCACCCCGTCGTAGTAGGCCAGCAAGGGGCGGGCGGTGCTCCGGGTGTTGAAGGCCCAGGCCGAGGCCCGCCGCACCAGCGCACCCGCGGGCGTGTGGTGGTACGCCGTCCAGAGGCACAGCGAGGCCATCAGGAAGTCGAGCAGGCCGCGTGCGTTACGAGAGAACACGAGGCCACCTCACCGCCAGAAGGAGAGGACAGGAGACGCATCCAGCGCCGCGGCGAGTGCCAGGGGCACCGCCAGCGCCGAGCCCACGAGCCCATACGAGAAGGCCTTCCACCGGCCGCGAATGTTCTCCTCGGAGACGGTGTCCGCGTGCTGCAGGTTTCGCAGCACCGCGCGCCACCCGAGCGTCGCGAGAATGCCCACCAGCGCCCCGAGCGCCAGGCCTCTTGCCGCCGCGTCCGCCGCGCCCTCCCCCAGCAGCCCGCGCCAGGACAGATACACCGTGCCCTGGACGAGCCGGGCCACCGCGCACGCTCCCGCGACGACGACGCCCGCCGTGGCGAGCGGCCGCGTCCAGCGCAGCGTGGTGGGCTTCTCCCAGAAGCGCGCGAAGAGCTGACGCCAGGTGGGACGCGTGTCCTGTGCGAGGTACTTCCTCCAGGGCTCCTCCTCGGTGTGCTTCGACTCGCGGTAGCCGAGCGCCGGCAGGGCCAGCACCAGATCCACGGCCAACTCCCACGCCAGGGCCAGGCCCCGGGCAATCTGGGTGCGCTCCTCCAGCGAGATGAGGTCCACCAACCCCTCGGTGAAGGTGGCGGAGCCCACGAGCCGGTCAAACGCGGCGTCCAGCATGTCCACCAGCGACAGCAGCCGCTCGTCCAGCGTGTCCGCGGCGGCGTGGACCCCCACGGCGATGAGGGCCAACAGCCCCAGGGGCATGAAGGCCCAGCGGAAGCCGCCGATGAAGCGCGACACCCCCGAGAGAGGGCCGGACGGCGAGGCGGGAGGCGTCAGCGGGCGCAGGGACAAGGAAGCTCCACTTCAGGGAGGGCTCGGATTGCAACGCACAGGCCCCTTCCCCGATCTTTCCCTGTCTCCTGCCCGACACCAAGCCGCACGCCCCGTGAAAAAACCAAGCCCCCTGGAGAACTCCTTGGCAGTTCTGTTAAGTTGATGACGCTTTCCCCCGTCCCCTGGGTAATGCAGGGGCCGTGTCACGGGACCGTAAAATGTAAGCCATGCAAGACACGCCTGGCACTGACTCGCCCCCACTCGGTGCAACGGCGCTCCTCTCACGAGAGGCGCGCTCTGCGTGGAAGTTAGGCCCTGGCTCTCTGGCCGGCGAGTACGTACTGCGGTCAGTGGTGGGCCTCGGGGGCCATGGCGCCGTGTTCGAGGCGGAGCATCGCATCCTCGGGCGGCGCGCAGCGGTGAAGGTGCTGCACTCCCATCTCACGGACAAGGGCGAGATGTTGCAGCGCTTCGTGCGTGAGGCGCAGGTCATCAACAAGATCCGCCACCCGAACATCGTTGACATTCACGACTTTGGCGTTCTGCCGGATGGCAGTCCTTACTACGTGATGGAGCTGCTGCCGGCGCGGACCCTCACTCACCTGCTGCTGGAGCGAGGCCGCTTCACCCCGGCCCGCGCGTTGGAGTTCCTGGAGCCCGTCTGCGCCGCGCTGGAGGCGGCCCACGAGAAAGGCGTGGTGCACCGGGATCTCAAGGCGAGCAACGTGGCGGTGGTCTCCGATGGAGAGCCGCCGCAGGTGAAGCTGCTCGACTTCGGCATCGCGAAGATCATCCACCCCGAGCCCGGGCAGCCCGGCCTGACGACGGATGGCCAGCGGCTGGGCACCACCCATGCGATGTCACCCGAGCAGATCCGCGGAGGCACCATTGGTCCCTATACAGACATCTACGCGCTCGGGGTGCTGCTGTACCGGATGCTGACGGGCCACTACCCCTTCCAGTCGGAGAATCGGCTGGAGGTGGAGCGCATGCACCTGGAAGTTCCTCCTCCCCGGCCCAGCGCCCTCGTCCCCGTGTCCCCCGCGGTGGATGCGGTGGTGCTGCGGTGCCTGGAAAAGGAAGCGAGCCGGCGCTTCCAGACGGTCACCGCCCTGATCGCCGCGCTCCGCGACGCGGTGGCTCCCGGGGCTGCCATCCAGAATCCCACGGGCAGCCGGAGCGCCCGCGCCTTCGTCCTTCATGCGGAGGCCGTCATCTCCGAAGGAGCCGAGGACGATGCGGCCTACAGCACCGTGAGTGACGTGCTCGACGCGCTGGAGCAGGAGCTGCGCGACACGGGCTTCATCCTCGCCGAGCAGACGGGGATGACGTTGCTGGGAGTTCGTCTGCTCGATGAATCCCCCGAGGTGGAGCCGTCCGCGCTGTTGGCCGTAGCGCGAGAGCTTCATCAACATGCACAGACACGGGTAGCCGAATCGCGTGTGAATGTTCATGTCTGTGTTCACGTGGGACAGGTCGAGGCGCATGGAGACGCGGATGGCATTGAGATCACCGGCGGTCCCTTGGCGGACACCGCTGGCTGGGTTCTCAGGGATGCCAGCGGCTTCTCTCTGACGCACGACGCACGACGCACCTGCTCTGGTTGAGCAGACTGCAGTAGCACCTCTGCGTAAGCAGAGTCATGGCAGTACTGGGGGGTCAGATGACACCAGATCGTTGGATGAACCGCGGTTCGCGGTACGGCCGAAGTGTATGTTCCACCCTGCCGGCAGCGGTGCTGCTCGGCTTTTTGGCAGGAGGCTGCGGAGAGCCCGCCTGGGAAGAAGAGGGCTCAGCGCAGGAGTTGCCAGACACCGCCTCACCGGTGCTCGGCAGCAAGAGCGACTTGCTCAATTCTCCAAGCAAAACTGGAATGGCCACCAATGGAATGGCTACCAATGGAATGGCTACCAATGGAATGGCTACCAACGGCTTGAGCACCTCGGGATTGATCACCAACGCGATGAATACGAGCGCGTTCATCACCTGGTTCAACCAGGATGTCTCCCTGGCGAATATGGTCATGCACTACGTGGTGGACTGTGGCATCTCGGATGGGAGCAGCCGCACGTGGACCAACCCCACCACGGGCATCCAATACGTCTGGAATGGAAAGTGGGGTCTGACCCCGGGCTGGGCCAGCGGCCTGCCCGCCACCGAGCTCGAGCAGCAGCTCATCACGGCCTGCATGGCGGCGTACACCAACAAATACGGCCGCGCGGTGGACATCTCGATCCAGGGGAGGGATGCCCTGGGGACGCCGATCCCCGTGGGAACGCATGAGTTCACCACCTTCGCCCAGCGAGAGGCCTGCTTCTTCGGCAACATCTTCAATGGCGAGGGCGTCTACGCGGGCAGTGACGCCCGCCTGTCCACCGACAAGAGCAGCGTGAGGGCCTGCGGCCTGAAGACGCCGGGCACCGGGGACAAGTGCCCCCCCATCCATCAGGTCGACCCCTGCTCGGAGATCTGCAAGCCGGACCTCCAGAACAACTATTACGTGACGTGCAGCTACAACGGGAAGGCCTACCCGGCGATCACCACGCGGATCCAGCTCTCGGACATCAATGTCTGTGGGGATGGCGTCTGCCAGATCAGCGAGTCCTGTGGCACGGGGTTCACTCCGGACAGCTGCATGGATTGTGGGCCCTGCCCATGAAGTCACCCGGCGTGTGAGGTATGATGCCCCCCATGACGATGCGGGGGGGGAACATCCGGCAGCCTGCCGTACGTGGGTCCTGTCTGGCATTGGGGAGAACACCATGCCGCGCTGCCTGACATGCGGGCAGCGCTGGCAGGGGGGCCACCTGTTTTGTCTTCAGGGGGCCTCTCCCGCCCGAGAGCTCACCGCCTCCCGGCCTCCGCTGCCCGCGGTGGAGATCGCCGACTATGAGCTGGAGTACACGATCTCCCGGGGAGGCTTCGGCACGGTGCTGGCCGCGCGGCGGCAGCGCGATGGCCTGCGAGTCGCCATCAAGGTCTTTCACCAAGCGCACATCTCAGGCGGAAACGAGCCAGGTCTGGAGTTCGAGGCGCTGCGAACCATTGGCCCACCGACCGTGCCAGAGGTGTATGAGCCGGGCTGGCTGAGCGATGGCACCGCCTACATCGTCATGCAGTTTATTGCGCACCCGCTGCTGGCCGAGCACTTGACGCAGCCGCGCGACCCGGCGTCCGAGATGAGACGCTGGGGGCTGGCGTTGGCCGAGGCGCTCGACACCGTGCATCGCCGCGGCTTCATCCACTGTGATCTCAAGCCGGAGAACATCTTCCTGGATCAGGCGAGGAGGACCGTGGGGTTCTTCGACTTCGGCCTGGCGAGAAAGCCGTTCTCCGACACGCCCGAGGCCCACACGGCCTCGGCGCTCGCCCACGCGGGCACCGCCGAGTACATGGCCCCCGAGCAGTGCGCGGGACGGCTGGATCTGGACGAGCGGACGGATGTGTACTCCGCCGGCGTCATCCTCTACGAGCTGCTCACGGGCCGGCCTCCCTTCTTCGGCCCGGCGGCAGATGTTCTCCAGTCCCACATCTCCCGCCGGCCGCCGCGTCCCTCGGAGCTGGCCACCGTGCCCGCGGCGCTGGAGGAGGTGGTGCTGTGCTGCCTCGCCAAGGAGCGCTCCCGCCGCTACACCTCGGCCCGGGCTCTGGCAGTGGCCCTTCGGCAGGCGCTCGAGCACTCCCACGGGAAACCGGCTTCCCCCACGACTCCGGCACCGCTCGCGTCCTCGTCGCAGAACCGCTCGGTGGCCCTGCTCTTCTTGCGCTCCGGTGCCAACCCCCTCGCTGTCCAGAAGGCGCTGACCCAGGGGGGTGGGCAGCTCGCGTTCCGCGAGGGGACGCGCTTCGCCGCCGTGTTCGACCCGGAGTCCGAGCCGAACCCGCTCCAGCGCGCGCGCCTGTGCGCCGAGCGCCTCTCCACCGAGGGCCTGGCCGCCACCGCCCTGCTGGACGTCGGCATGGTGAGGGTGCAGCGGCGTCCCCAGGGCCCTCCGCGCTACATGACACCGCTGCTCTCCCGGGCGGATCGCTACCCCACCGAGGAAGGCCCGCCCACACTGCTGCTGACCACCGCGGCGATGGAGGGGCTGCCTAACCTCTCCTGCATGCCCGTCCCTGGGCGCCAGGGCCTCTTCCGGCAGATCCGCTCCGCGGCCCGTGAAGACAGCAGCGTGGTGCACCTGGGCCATGGCGTCCTGGTGGGCCGGCAGGGGGAGCTAGCGGAGCTGGTGCGCGGCGCTCGCGCGACGGTGGAGGAGCGGGCGCCCGCGCTCACCTCGGTGCTCGGAGAACGGGGGCATGGCAAGAGCCACCTCGCCACTGCCCTGGTCCAGCTCCTGAAGGAGCAACTGCCCGAGGCCCGGGTGGTCTCGCTGCGCGCCCGGGAGCCCGTCCATGGCGACCAGGAAGGTCCCCTGCGTCTGCTGCTCCGCGAGGCGCTGGGCGAGTCCTCCCAATCGAAGGAAGGCGAGACCACGAGCCGCGCGCGCTGCGTGGAGTTACTGGGGGAAAACCTGGCCCACGAGATATGGCCCGCGGTGGCCTTCTACCTGGGATGGGGCTCCTCCACCGAGCTGCGAAGCCTGGCGGCCGCCCCAGGCGCACTGCACTCGCTGGCGGTGCGCGCCACGGGCGAGCTGCTGGCCGCCTCCGCCCGGACCCGGCCCCTGCTGCTGCTGCTGGATGATGCCCACTTCGCGGAAGACGTGGCCCTGGATGCGCTCGAGTACGCGACGCGCGCCGAGTCCAAGAGCGCCCTCTGGGTCTGCGTGCTGGCCCGCTCCGGCTTCGAGCGCACCCGGCCCCAGTGGGCCTCGCGCGCGGCGCGCCACTTCATCTTGAAGCTCGGGCCGCTGCCTCTACCGGACGCAATGGAGCTGTTCCGCACCGGGCTCTTCCCCGCGCAGAACGTCCCCTCCGAGGCCCTGGAGAAGCTGGCCGAGCGCGCCCAGTGCACCCCCCTCTTCATCGTCGAGCTGGCGCGCGGCCTCAAGCGCCAAGGCCTGGTGCGCCAGCGCCCCGGGGGGAGCTGGCTCCTGGCCACGGACGAGCTGGAGCGGATGCCGGAGCTCCGGCTGGTCGAGTGGCTCGTTCAGCACGAGCTCAGCGCTCTGCCCACGGAGTTGATTGCCCACGCCCGCCTGTGCGCACTGCTCGGCGGAGACTTCACCCTCGACGAGGTGGAGGGCGTGGTGAGCGCCCTGGAGCGCGAGGACGGAGCGGCTGACTTCCCGCTGGATGCGCGCCATGCCAGCCGCCGCCTGGTGGAACTGGGGCTGTTGGTGGAGCAGCCTGACGAGGGGCTGCGCTTCCGCAACGAGCTCATCCGCCAGGAGGTGGCGCGCTCACTGTCCGAGCAGCAGCGCTGGCGCCTCCACCATGCCGCGCACCTCTTCTATATGAAGGCCAGTGCCGTGGAGCAGCGGCTGCTGCCCCGGCTCGCCTTCCACGCGGCCTCCGCGGGCCTGCTCTCGGAGGCCGCGGCCCTCTACATTGATCTGGCCGAGGCGGCCCGCAACCGCCATGCCTACCTGGAGGCGGAGGCCACCTACAGCCGAATCCTGGAGCTTCTGCCAGAGACCGAGGATCCGCGCTGCCTCACCTCGCTCCGAGGCCGAGGGCTGATGCGCTACCGGGTGGGCCGCTATGAGGACTCGCTGGAGGATCTGGCCCACGCCCGGCGGATGGCGAACCAGCTCGGCAACGCGGCCGAGGAGGTGGAGGTGCTGCTGGACGAGGCCACGGCGCTCGACTGGAGCAACGACTACGCGCGCTCCGAGGAGCGCGTCATCGAGGCCATGGAGGTCGCCACCTTCGCACTGCTGGACACGCCCTTGTTGCAGATGCGGCTGATGATGGGGCTGGGCCGGAGCCAACTGCGCCGTGGCCAGTGGGAGAAGGCTCGGGAAGTGCTGATGTCGGCGGCGACCCTGGCCCGAAACCTGGGGGATGCGGGCTACGAGTCGCATGTCGTCTGCCTGCTCCTGCTGGGGCACATCCTCCCCAACCTGGGCCGCATCGACGAGGCCGAGCGCGTGCTGGAAGAGAGCATCACCATCTCCGCCGCGCGTGGGGACCGGCTGCACCTGGGCAGCGCCATCAACAACCGCCGCAACCTCTGGGTGGCGCGCAACAACCTGCGGCGAGCCGTGGAGGACCAGGAGCAGTTCAAGCAGTTGGGGCGCGAGTTGGGGATGACGGGCTGGGAGTACTTCGCGGAGATCAACTTGGGAGAGCTGTACTTCCAGGCGGGAGACACGCAGGCGGCGGCGCCTCACGTGGCACGGGCGGTGGAGCTGGAGCAGAAGCACCCCGAGGTGGCGCCAAGGCCCTGGGGGCGGCTGCTGCACGCGCGGGTGCTGGCGTACGAAGGCAAGGAAGAGCAGGCGCGCCAGGTGCTGGACGCCATCCGCCAGGTGATGGCGGAGCGCAAGGAGGAGAAGTTCAGCCCTCCCGAGACCGTCCTCTTCTCGTTGGTGGAGCTCAGCGCCCGGCCTGCGAGCCCCGAAGAGTGGCGTGAGCTCCAAGAGCGCTCGAACGCGTACTCCGTGGAGCAAGAGCCGCTGGAGGTGCTGGAGGTGCAGGCCCTGGCCCGGCTCCGGCGCGGCGAGCGCCAGGAGGCCATCCGGCTGCTGCAAGAGGCGCTGGTCCGCGCGGAGCAAATGCCCAACATCATGCGCTCACGGCTGCGGCACAGCTTGGAGCAGGCACTCGGGAGTGAGGCCCGCGAGAGCCGGGAGGAGCTGCCTCCCCCCGGCCCACACTGAGGTGCCTGATTAGGCCTTCGCGTCCGGCTGCGTGGGCGCGGGCGCGGCGGCGTCGCCGGGAGGCGTGGCGGCCTGCTGCTGAGCGGCGGCGCGCTCGGCCATGGCCTCCTTGCGAGACAGGCGGATCTTGCCCGTCTTGTCGATGCTGACGACCTTCACCAGCACCTCATCGCCCTCCTTCAGCACGTCCGACACGCTCTTCACGCGCTTGTCGGACAGCTCGGAGATGTGGATGAGGCCGTCGGTGCCCGGGAACAGCTCCACGAAGGCGCCGAACTCGGCGATCTTCCGCACGGTGCCCGTGTAGATCTTCCCGATCTCCGCCTCGCGCGTGAGCGCCTGAATCATGGCGATGGCGGCCTTCACCGAGTCCCCGTTGGCGCTGGCGATGTCCACCCGGCCCGAGTCCTCGATGTTAATCGAGGCGCCCGTGCGCGCGATGATGTCCTTGATGACCTTGCCGCCCGGCCCGATGACGTTCTTGATGTACTCGGGACGGATCTGGATGGTGGTGATGCGAGGAGCGTACTGGCTGATCTCCTTGCGCGCCTCCGGCATGGCCTTGAGCATCTCGCCCAGGATGTGGATGCGGCCCTGACGCGCCTGCTCCAGCGCGCGGCTCATGATCTCCGTGGTCAGCCCGGTGATCTTGATGTCCATCTGGATGGACGTGATGCCCTTGCTGGTGCCACAGACCTTGAAGTCCATGTCGCCCAGGTGGTCCTCGTCACCGAGGATGTCCGAGAGGATGGCGACCTTCTCGCCCTCCTTCACCAGGCCCATGGCGATGCCGGCCACCGGCGCCTTGATGGGCACGCCCGCGTCCATCAGCGCCAGCGTGCCACCGCACACCGAGGCCATGGACGAAGAGCCGTTGGACTCGAGGATGTCCGACACCACGCGGACGGTGTACGGGAAGCTCTCGCTCTTGGGCGCCATGTTGCGCAGCGCACGCTCGGCCAGAGCGCCGTGACCGACCTCGCGGCGGCCGGGGCCGCGCAGGGGCTTGGTCTCGTTCACGCTGAACGGCGGGAAGTTGTAGTGCAGCATGAACCGCTTGAAGGCCTGGCCGCTGAGCAGCTCCAGCCGCTGCTCATCCTCGCTGGTGCCCAGCGTGGTGACCACGAGCGCCTGCGTCTCGCCGCGCGTGAAGAGCGCGCTGCCGTGGGTGCGCGGGAGCACGCCCACCTCGCAGGTGATGGCCCGGACCTCGGCGTGGCCACGGTTGCCGATACGGCCGCCGTCCACGGTGATCTGGCGCATGTGCTCGTACTTCAGATCCTCCACCACCGCCTTGGCGTGCTTCTCGACCAGCGGGGTGTAGGCGTCGCCCAGCTGCTCCTTGAGCTTGGCAATGGCCTCCTTCTTGGCCTTGCCGAGCGTCTCGTAGCGAGCGCCCTTCTCCTTGATGGTGTAGCCCTTGACGATGCCGTCCCAGGCCAGCTCGCGAACCTTGGCCTTGAGGCCCTCGTCCACGGTGGGAGCCTTCTCGTAGGAGCGCACCTGCTTGTTCAGCTCGCGGCGCAGCTCGTCCTGGATGTCCAGCGCGGGCTGCACGGCCTGCTTGCCGAACTCGAGCGCGGCCACCATGTCCGCCTCGCTGACCTCCTCCGCGCCACCTTCCACCATGACGATGGCCTCGCGGCTCACCGCCATGACCAGGTCGATGTCGCTCTGCTCACGCTGCTTGTGCGTGGGGTTGGCCACGAACTTCCCATCCACGCGGCCGACGCGGATGCCCGCGATGGGGCCGTTGAACGGGATGTCCGAGACCCACAGCGCCGCGGAGGCGCCGGTGATTCCGTGGATGTCGCCCTCGTTCTCCGGGTCCGCGGAGATGACGCCCGCGATGACCTGCGTCTCGTACGCGTAGCCCTCGGGGAACAGCGGACGGCAGGAGCGGTCCACCAGACGGCTCGCCAGGGTCTCCTTCTCGGTGAGGCGGCCCTCGCGCTTGAAGTAGCTGCCGGGGATGCGGCCCGCCGAGTACAGCTTCTCCTGGTACTCCACCGTCAGCGGGAGGAAGTCGACGTCCTTCTTCTCTCGCGCGCTCACGGCCGTGACGAGCAGCATCGTGTCGCCATAGCGCACCACCACCGCGCCATCGGCCTGCTTGGCCATACGGCCGACCTCGATGCTCAGCTCACTGTCACCAATCTTGACGCTCTTCTTCAGCATGTCCTTGCCTTTGCTTCCCGAAGATCTCCGCCGTGCACGTCCCGCCTCGCCATTGAGACTGGGTTCGTGCCCCGGAGGGCCTCGGGTGATGAGCGGTCGCCGGGCCTGGGACAGGCGGAATCGGGCAACCGCGGTCTGACTGCTCGTTGGACTTCACAACGGGGCGCCTGGGAGCGCCGGAGAGGGATCCGCGGAATTTTGATCCCTGATCTCGGGGGCCGACCGCTGTCGGCCCCTGGGAACGGAAACCAAAACTTCCGCCAGTACCTCGCCTTTGCTCTTTCCTCGCCCCTCCTCTTTCGACAACTGAACCAACAAACAACAGGGGCGCTGGTGTTACCAGCGCCCCGGGAACGGCCGAGCCTACTTGCGGATGCCGAGGCCCTCGATGAGCTTGCGGTAGCGGGCCGTGTCCTTGGACTTGAGGTAGTCCAGGAGACGGCGGCGCTGACCGACCAGCTTCAGGAGGCCCCGCCGCGAGTGGTGGTCCTTCTTGTGGGTCTTGAAGTGCTCGGTGAGCATGTTGATGCGCTCAGACAGCAGCGCCACCTGCACCTCGGGGGACCCCGTGTCCGACTCGTGGGTCCGGAACTTCGTCACGAGCTCTGATTTGCGTTCCTGATGAAGCGACATGGTTCTCTTTCTTCGACATCCCACTCCGGTGGAACTTCCTGCAGGCCGCGGTCCGCGGAGGGGTACAGACTGGGCCTTTCCCTACTAACGGGCCGGGGGCTTATAAGCTTCGCCTACATATGCGGTCAACCTTCCTGGCCTGCCCGGTTGCTCGCTGGAGGACGGGACAGGGCGAACAGGAAGACCTTGTGTCCAGCAGCGAGCCCTGCGCGGCCCTGGACCGGCACGTGGAGCGAGGGAGCATCCAGCACCAGCTGCATGTACTTGCCCCCAGGAGTTCCCCGGTCCCCGGCCAGCAGGCTGCGGGTACGGGGATAGAGCCGGAACAAGGTCTCCATCAGCTCGCCCACGTCGGCGGTGGAGGGCAGGCCCAGAGTGACCAGGGAGCGCCCATCAAAGGCGCCCTGGAGAGGCGGCGCCACCACCACGGTGATATCGAGGGCTTGGGCCAAGGGCTTTCCGGTTCAGGCGAGCACGCGCAGGTAGCTCAGCCGTCCCTTCACCACTTCGGCCACGGCCAGCAGCGCTCCCTCCGGTCCGAGGACGCGGATGCGGCCCGGCATCGGAGGGGCCTCCAGCGGCACACCGTGGGTGACGCGGGCTGCGTCCGCTGCGCTCACCCGCAGAGAGGGGAGATGGCTCAGCGCGTCAGAGAGGGGCAGCAGCTTGCGCGCCACTGCGGCCCGGTCCTGCGCCATGGCGGGCAGTTCGGCCAGCGGCAGCGCCTGAGCCAGAACGAAGGGTCCGCTCATGGTGCGGCGCAGGGCCTCCAGGTGGGCGCCACAGCCCAACGCACGGCCGATGTCATAGGCCAGCGTGCGGACGAAGAAGCCCTTGGAGCAGCGCACGGAGAGCCGCAGCCGGTTGGAGGAGAAGTCCCGCAGCGTGAGCTCGTAGACAGTGACCTGGCGGCTGGCGCGTTCGACTTCCTCGCCGGCGCGGGCCAGCTCGTAGAGGCGCTTCCCGGCCACCTTCACCGCCGAGTACATGGGCGGCACCTGCTCGAAGGTGCCCCGAAAAGGCGCGAGCGCCGTCTCCAGGAGTTGGACTGTCAGCGGAGGCACCGGGGCCTCGGCCGTCACCTTGCCCTGGGCATCCTGGGTGTCCGTCTCCACGCCCAGGTGGACGGTGGCCTCGTAGGCCTTGTCGCCCTCGGTGATGAAGCCGGCGACCTTGGTGGCCTCGCCCAAGCAAATGGGCAGCACTCCCGTTGCCATCGGGTCAAGGGTGCCAGTGTGCCCGGCCTTCTTCACCTTGAGCAGCGCGCGCACCTGCCGCACCACATCAAAAGAAGTAGGCCCCGAGGGCTTGTCGATGACCAGGACGCCGTCCATGACCGCCTTACCTTACCTCATGAAGGCCGCGAGGGGCGGCTACCAGCCTTCCTTCTCGCGAACCTCGCGCAGGAGCCGGTCGATCTTGTCGCCCTCCCCCACGGACTCATCGAAGCTGAAGAAGATCTCCGGGGAGACGCGCAGGTTGACGGCGGACGTTACCTCGCGGCGCACGTAGCCCTTGGCGGCGTCCAGCCCCTTCTGCGTCTCCTCGCGCTCCTTCTCAGTGCCAATCATCGAATAGAAAACGCGGGCCACGCGCAGATCCGGCGACACCTTCACGCCGGTAATGGTGATGAAACCGATGCGCGGATCCCTCAGCTCGCCTCGAGCGAGGATCTGGCCGATGGCGGCCTGAATCTCCTGGCCCACGCGCTCCGGTCGCGAATGCGTCGTCATTTCTTCTCCCAATCCCGGGGGTTGCGCAGGCTGCGAGCGCGTGCCCGGGCTTCATCCAAAGTCAAAGCGCCCCCACCTGCGGGCGCGGGCTTGCCCACGCTCTCCCGGCTCTCGTGCCGGCGCTCCCAATCCGCCATGCCCTCGGCCTCGGCCATGGACCGATCCCCGCGGTTCAAGCTGGCAATCAGCTCGTCGGGGCTCAAGCCCTCGGGCTCGGCTTCCGTCTCCTCGTTGCCACCCTTGGGGGACGCGGGAGCCACCTCGTGGCTGAACAGCTTGTCTCCGAAGGCCAGGATCTCCTTCTCCCGGTTCATCAGGGGAGCGATGTACATCTCCTCCACGAAGTGGATGATCTTCTCCATCTGCTCATCCACGTGGCGGCGATCGTTCCCCACGACGGCCAGGCCGATGGAGGCCTTCTGCCAGAGATCCTGATCTTCGATCTCGGCGACCGCGACATTGAAGCGAGCCTTCACCCGCTCTGTTACCCGGCGAAGGACCTGTCGCTTGGCCTTCAGCGAGCCGCTGTCGGGAATCTGCAGGGTGAGGCGGGCGACACAGACGAACATAGGAAACTCCCTGCCCGGCGGCGGCGCATGGGCCGGCCGCCGGGGCCAACGGTGAACAGCTCCGAAGGCGACCAGGGGCTTACGTCAGGCTCTGGCGAGTCTCCTCGATCTCGTAAGCCTCGATGATGTCGCCGGGCTTGAGGTCGTTGTAGTTCTCGATGCCGATACCGCACTCGAAGCCCTGAGCCACTTCCTTGACGTCGTCCTTGAAGCGGCGGAGCGACGCCATCTTGCCGGCGAAGAGCTGCTTGTTCTCGCGCATGAGGCGCACGAACGAGCCACGCTTGATGACACCGTCCAGCACCGCCGCACCGGCGATGGTGCCCAGCTTCGGCACGTTGAAGGTGTTGCGGACCTCCGCACGGCCCAGCTTGCGCTCGGTGCGGATGGGCTCCAGCAGGTTCTCCATCTCCGTGCGGATGCCGTCGATGAGCTCGTAGATGATGCTGTAGGACTGCAGCGTGACTTCCTGAGCCTTGGCCGCGGACTCCGCGCCAGACTCCGGCTTCACGTTGAAGCCCACCACGAGCCCCTTGGAGGCGGCCGCGCGCATCACGTCCGACTCGGTGATGGCGCCCACGCCCGTGTCGATAATCTCCACGCGGACCTTGGGACCGGTCAGCTTGGTGACGGCCTGCTTGACGGCCTCGGCCGAGCCCTGCACGTCCGCCTTGATGACGACGCGCAGTTCCTTGGGACCGCCGCCCGCCTTCGTCTTGGCGAACAGCTGCTCCAGCGTCTCGCGGCTGACCTTGGCCAGATCGATCGCACGCTCCTTCATGGCGCGGTGCTCGGCGATCTGCTTGGCCGACTTCTCGTCCGCCACCACGTTGATGGTGTCACCCGCGGTGGGCACGCCGGACAGGCCAATCACCTCGGCGCAGTAGCCGGGGAGCACTTCCTTCACCTGCTCGCCACGGCTGTTATTCATGGCGCGCACGCGGCCGTAGTGGGTGCCAGTGACGATGGCATCGCCCAGCCGCAGCGTGCCCTCCTGCACCAGCACGGTGGCCACGGGGCCACGGCCGCGATCCAGCTTGGCCTCGATGATGGCACCCACGGCCGGACGGGCCGGGTTGGACGTCAGCTCGAGCACCTCGGCCTGGAGGACGACGTTCTCCAGGAGGAGGTCCAGGCCCATCTTCTGCTTGGCGGAGACGGGCACCATGATGGTGTCGCCGCCCCACTCCTCGGGCACCAGCTCGTGGTTGGCGAGGTCCTTCTTCACGCGGTCCGGGTTGGCGCCCGGCACGTCCATCTTGTTGATGGCAACGACGATGGGCACCTCGGCGGCCTTGGCGTGCTTGATGGCCTCGATCGTCTGAGGCATCACGCCGTCGTCGGCAGCCACCACCAGGATGACCACGTCCGTCACGTTGGCGCCACGGGCGCGCATGGACGTGAAGGCCTCGTGGCCCGGCGTGTCGAGGAACGTGATGTCCCCGCGCGCCGTGGTGACGCTGTACGCGCCGATGTGCTGCGTGATGCCGCCGGCCTCACCCGAGGCCACGTTGGCGGCGCGGATGGCGTCCAGCAGGCTCGTCTTACCGTGGTCGACGTGGCCCATGACGGTGACCACCGGCGGACGGGTGCGCTCGTCCTCGGGCTTGGCCACAGTCTCGGGCAGGTAGTCCTCCACCTCGAAGCCGACCCGGTCCACCTTCCAGCCGTAGTCGGTGGCGATGAGCTCCGCCGTGTCGGCGTCGATCATCTGGTTGGCGGTGGCCATCTTCCCCGCGGCCATCAGCTTCTTGATGAGCTCCGCGGTGCGGATACCCATGCGCTGGCCCAGGTCGGACACGCTGATGCCCTCCTGGAGCTTGATGACCTTCTTCTCCTCGGCCATCTGGGTGATCTGCGTCTTGGCGCCCTTCTTCGTGGGCTTCTTCTTCTTGCCACGGATGGGGATGTTGACGCGGCCCCAGACGAGGTCCGACAGCTCCTGCTTGGAGACGGAGGTGTCGTTGGGCCCGCCCCTCTTGCGCGGCGCCTTGTCCTTGTTCTTGGAGACGTCGACGAGCTCGCGGCCACGGCCCGCGTGATCCGGGACGACCTTGAACTCACGCACCTCGCCGATGGCCTTCTTGCCCGGCGCCATCGGGTACTGCTTCTGCTGGCCGGCGGTCGGCGTGACGCGGCGGACCTGGATGAGCGGGCGCGAGATGACGACGGCCTGTGTGGCCGTGGGACGCAGCTGCCGCTGCTCCTGAGGCGTCGAGGCGTGAGGCACGCCACCGACCATGGTCACGTTCTGACCCGGCTGAGCCGAGGCCTGAGCCCCTGCCGTGGGCCCCCCGCCAGTGGGCGTGGTGGGACGCACCGGTCCCTGGCCTGGCCCCCCCGGACGGCCACCGTGGCCGCCGGGACCCCCCGGACGGCCGCTGTAGCCACCCTGTCCACCGGGACGACCACCTTGGCCGCCGGGACCACCCGGACGGCCGCTGTAGCCACCCTGGCCACCGGGACGGCCACCCTGTCCACCCGGACGGCCACCCTGTCCACCCGGAGGCGGACGGGAGATAACAGTGGCCTGCGTCCGGATCTGCGGCGGCACCGGATTGCGCGGCGGAGTGGAGGGCAAAGGGGACCTCTCCTGCGTGGGGAAGCGCTGCGGCGGGGCCGCGGGAGTCTGGGCGGCCTGAGGGGCGGCCGGCGGCTCGGGCTGAGCGGGAGCCTTGGGGGCCTCGGCGGCGGGAGTGGGCTGGGCCGCACGGGGCGCCTCGGTGGCGGCAGCGGCGGCAGGCTCGGGCTGAGCCGGTGCTCTGGGCGCCTCGGTGGCGGCAGCAGCAGCGCCAGGCTCGGGCTGAGCCGGTGCTCTGGGCGCCTCGGCAGCAGCAGCGCCAGGCTCGGGCTGAGCCGGTGCCCTGGGCGCCTCGGCAGCAGCAGCGCCAGGCTCGGGCTGAGCCGGTGCCTTGGGCGCCTCGACCGAAGTCTCCTCCGGCTGAGCGGCTGCACGAGGAGCCTCGGCGGTAGGAGCCGCCTCGGGCACGTGAGGCGCAGCGGGGGCCTCGTGGGCCTGCTGGCCTTCCTGGCCGTCGGAGGACACGCCCGAGGGCACGCCCACCTTGCGGCGCACCACGAAGCCCTTGGCCGTCACCGGCGGCGCGGCCTGCTTCGGCTTGCGCTTCTCCAGGATCTTCTGGACCGCAGCATTGGCCTGATCGTCATCAAGCGAAGACGAGTGGCTCTTGACGTCGTAGCCGAGCGCCGCCAGCTCGGTAACGACCTCTTTGTTGTCGAGCTCAATGCCGTGGCCCTTGAGCTCTTTTGCGATTTCGTGAACGCGCTTCTTCGACATACGTTGCTTGGCCTTCTGCTCCGCCGACTCCCGAGGGCGCAGCACCCTAATCTAGAATTGTCCGCGAGTGGTCCTTAACACCCGACCCCCCCTCCCACCCCTCAGGACCTCGAGCCAGGCTCCCACGCCTGCCCGAGCTTCAACGGGTCAACCTTGCCCGCCTTGCCCCGGAAAGCCCGCCCGAAGGCCTTCCGTTTGAGCGCTGCCGTCATACATCCGGCACCGCAGAGGTAGGCGCCCCGGCCGGGCAACCGCCTCTCCCTGTCCACCACCACCTCACCCTCCGGGTCCAGGGCAACCCGCGTCAACTCCCCTTGAGCCTTCTTGGCGCCGCACCCCATGCAGGTGCGGACGGGCCCTTCGGGGAAAGGGCCCTGCTGCGAACCGGATTGGGTCTTCGAGCGCATCCCCCCTCCGGTGGTTCAGCTTACGGTGACTTGGCGACTTCCGCGCTCCCTGACGCGGAAGGAGGAGGCATTCCGCGCTCGGCGTTCAGCTCCGCCCGGAGCTTGGCCTCCTCCACCAGATAGTTCTCGGCCGCGCTCTTGAGCTGGCGCGCCTTCTTGATGCCCACGCCCGGCACATCGCCGAGCTTCTGCAGATCCTTCTCGTTGGCGATGTCCTCGACGGACTTGTAGCCGCTGGACTGAAGCGCCTCGATGGTCTTCTCACCCAGGCCGCGGACGCGGGCCATGCGCTCGGACTGATTCAGCTCGTCCGGGTGGCGGCGGGCCTCGGCGATGCGAGCCTGCTCGCGCTCGTGATCCATGCGCGACAGCTCGGCCGCGTCATCCACCATCTGCTTGCGGGCCGCCTCCTGCATGGCGGGGATGCGCGCCGGGTCCAGGCCCGGAATCTGCGAGAGCACGTCGGGGCTGGCCTCGGCCACGTCCTTGGCCTGGCGGAAGCCGTGCGCGTAGAGCGTCTCGATGAGCATCTCGTTGACGCCCGGCAGCGCACCCAGCGAGCGGTTGGCGAACTCGCGCATCTCGCGCACGCGGCTCTCGCTGTTGATGTCCAGCTTCCAGCCGGTGAGCTGGGCCGCCAGGCGCACGTTCTGGCCGCGCCGGCCGATGGCCAGGGAGAGCTGGTCGTCCGGGACGATCAGCTCCATGGCGTGGTTGGCCTCGTCGATGATGACGCGGCTGACCTCGGCGGGCGCCAGGGCGGCGCACACGAAGCGGGCGGGATCCTCGTCGAAGGGGACGATGTCGATCTTCTCGCCGCGCAGCTCCTGCACCACCGCCTGCACGCGGCTGCCCTTCATGCCCACGCATGCGCCCACGGGGTCGACGTCCGAGTCCCGGCTGCTCACGGCGATCTTCGCCCGGCCGCCCGGCTCACGCGCCGCCGCCTCGATGACGACGATGCCCTCGGCGATCTCGGGCACCTCCATCTCGAACAGCTTGGTCAGCAGGTTCACCGAGGCGCGGCTCAGGACGATCTGAGGCCCCTTGGACTCGCGCAGCACGTCCAGCACGTACGCCTGGACGCGGTCGCCCGGACGGTACGTCTCGCGCGGCACCTGCTCGCGCACCGGCAGCACGGCCTCGGCGCGGCCCAGGTCCACGATGATGTTGCCGCGCTCGAACCGGCGGGCAATGCCCGTGACGATCTCGTTCTTGCGGTCCTTGTACTCGTTGAAGACGTTCTCGCGCTCCGCGTCGCGGGTGCGCTGCAGGATGACCTGCTTGGCCGTCTGGGCGGCGATGCGGCCGAACC
Source organism: Hyalangium minutum (assembly GCF_000737315.1). Lineage (GTDB taxonomy): Bacteria > Myxococcota > Myxococcia > Myxococcales > Myxococcaceae > Hyalangium > Hyalangium minutum. The sequence continues at coordinate 28,612 of NZ_JMCB01000032.1, read as the reverse complement.
CGCGGCGGAACGTCTTCAGCCGGAGAATGTCCCCGTACTGATCGTCCTGCGCCTTGGCCTCGGCGGCGTCCTCGTCGCGGTAGAAGATCTGGAACACCAGCTCGTCACCCGGCTCGACCTCCATGCCCTTCTTGTGGGCCTCGGCCATGGTGATCTGGTTGACCGCCTGCACGGGGTCGGTGATCTCGTCCACGACGACGATGGCCTGGAACAGCTCGACCACGCCCTTCTCTGGGTCGTACTTGGCCTCCAGGTTGCGGTCCTGGCCAAAGTGCTTCTTGGCCGCGGTCTTCATCGCATCCTCGAGGGTCGCAATCAGCACACCCCGCTCGATGCCCTTGTCCTTGGCCACCTGGTCCAGGACGAGGTTCAGATTGATGTTGGGGTTGGCTTGTGTAGGCATGGTCTGGGTCTTCTCCGAAAGGGTCCACGGGCCCGCCCCTCAAAGGTTGGGCCCTGTATGTCGACGACTAGAACTCGAACTCCAGGTTGGCTTTGGCGATGTCCTTGAAGGGGATGCGGAAGCTGCCCGCCCCCTCCACCTCGACCGCAATCTCCTCTCCCGACACCTCGGTGAGCGTGCCAGAGAAGTTCTTGCGGGGCGGGTCGCCAATGGGGCCGTAGGTCTTCACCTTGACCTTCTGCCCCTTCACCCGCTCGTAGTGAGCCAGCTTCTTCAACGGCCGGTTGACCCCAGGGCTGGAGACCTCGAGGTTGTACTCGTGGGGAATGAAGTCCTCCACGTCCAGCGCCGGATCCACCGCGCGAGAGACCTGGCTGCACTCGTCCAGGCCCACCCGGCCACCCGGCTTGTCGATGAAGAGACGGAGAACCCACCCCTCGCGTTCGCGGACGAACTCGAGGTCGACGAGCTCAAGCGCTTCGCCCGCAACGATGGGATCGAGCAGGCTCATCGCCTTCTCCTCCACCGTCTGCTTGAAGTTGCTCTCCGCCATACGAATCGAAACCTTTGCTCCAAAAATAAGAAAAGCGGGCACGGCGGCCCACTTTTCGAGGAACTGCCTTCGAAAAATGTCGGGCGGGTCCCCTACCACACGGCCAGACGAGGTGTAAAGGAAGACGCACCCGCTCCAGGGGTTAGAACAGAGCGCCCAAGGACAATGATTCCCAAGGGTTCCGAGTACCTAACAGCGCGTTATAACGCCCCCATGCACCTGATCGCCGCCGCTCAGATGGTGTCCACCGCCGATAAGGCCTACAACCTGGAGGCCGCCACCCGGCTCGTCCGGCAGGCTGCCGGGTTGGGAGCCCGCCTCGTCGGTCTCCCCGAGAACTTCTCCTGGATGGGCTCCGAAGCTGATCGCCCCAGCGCCGCCGAGACGCTGGACGGGCCCACGCTCTCCCGCATGGCCCAGTTGGCGCGCGAGCTGCGCGTCACCCTCCTGGCCGGCTCCATCCTGGAGGCCGGAGCCCCTGGCGGCCGCCTCTACAACACCAGTGTCCTCTTCGGGCCACAGGGCGAGCGCCTGGCTGTCTACCGGAAGATGCACCTGTTCGATGTGGATGTAGGTGATGGTGCGACCTACCAGGAGTCCGCAGCGGTGGCGCCGGGCACGGAAGTGGTGTCCGCACAGACGGAGGTGGGCAGGCTGGGGCTCTCCGTCTGCTACGACTTGCGCTTCCCCGAGCTGTACCGCCGCCACTCCAAGGAGGGGGCGACATTGCTGGCGGTGCCCGCGGCTTTCACGTTGATGACGGGCAAGGACCACTGGGAGGTGCTCCTGCGCGCCCGCGCCATCGAGAACCAGTGCTACGTCTTCGCCCCCGCTCAAGGTGGGCGCCACTCCGACAAGCGCATCACTTATGGGCACGCGATGGTGGTGGATCCGTGGGGGCTGGTGACGGCGCGGGCCTCGGAAGGCGAGGGCCTGGCGGTCGCTCCTGTGGATCCGGAACTCTTGGCACGGATCCGACGCAACCTGCCCTGTCTCCAACACCGGCGTCTGGACTAGCAAGCGCACCGTGGGTCAGCCCGTGCGAGCGGGACCATTTCCTGGGTAGACTGTCTCCCCTTGAAACTGCTTGTGAACGGACGCTGGCCCTCCATGCTCCTTGCCCTTGCGCTCCCGGCTCTCCCCATCGGCTGCTCCGCCGATGAGAAGCCGTCTGCGCCTCCCTCTCCCCCCGCGCCCACGCGACAGCCAGAGCCTCGCGCCCACCTCAAAGAGGTGCACGGCGATGTGAAGCTCAAGCGCGCCACCGGGGACGAGTGGCTCGCCGCCAAGGAGTCGCTGCCTCTCTTCGAGAATGACAAGGTACGCACCGCCGCGGGCGCGAGCGCTCGCGTCATCTTCCCCAATGGAGGCATGGTGAACCTGGGCGAGGACGCGCTGATCGCCATCTCCGAGACGCGGCTCCGGCCCGGCCAGGAGCGGACGGACCTCACGGTCATCAAGGGGCAGGTGGACGCGGCGCTCGAGACACCGGCCACCCAGTCTCTGTCCGTGTCCACGCCCGCTGCCACCGTCCAGGCCGGAAGGGAGATCGTGTTCCGATGAGCAACGCCCTCCTCCTCCTTGTCTGGCTCGCGGCCACGCCTCCTCCGGAGCGCGAGGTCGTGGTGAACGAGCGCGAGACCCTGAGCCAGGTCGCCGCACGCGCGCTCGGAGACCCCAAGGGCGCCAGTGAGCTGCGAGCGCTCAATGGGCTCACGTCCGATACCGTGCCCGCGGGCACCACCCTGAAGCTGCCTCCCGCGGAGGATCGCAACCGCGCCCTGAGCGCGCTGGCCGCGGCCCGCACGGCGGTGGCCCAGGCGGATCGCAACGCCGCCCGGCGCGAGGAGGCCTCCGCCAAGCTGCAGGAGGCCGAGACGCACTTCCAGGCCGCCGACTACGTGTCCGCGGCGAAGACGGCGGACAGCGCATGGGCCCTGCTCTCTCCGGGCGCGGGCCAGCCGTCCACCTTCAGCGTGAAGGTAGAGGAGAGCGGCGCCACCACCGTCTCCGTGCAGACGGGCCCGCCAGTACGCGTGCGTGCCGAGGACAAAACCCAGCCGGTGAACCCGGGCGAGGTGGTGCGCATCGCCAAGGGACAGGCCCCTCCGGTCCCCGAGGCAGTCCTCGTGGCGCCGCAGCCCCGCACACCCACGGATGGGTTCCGCTTCAAGTTCCCCCCCGTCAAGGGCCAGTCCGGCCTGGGGCCGGTGACGCTGGCGTGGAACGCGGTGGCGGGCGCCAAGTCCTATGAGGTGGAAGTGTTTCCCGCGAATGGGGAGCCTGTGCGCAGCACCGTCCCTACCGCGCAGTGGAAGTTGCCGCCGCTGCCTGCCGGCCGTTATCGATGGACGGTGCGCGCACTGAGCGACATCCAGAAGTCGAGTGCCTCCACGGAGCGGCTCTTCGAGATCGTCGAGGACAAGGTGGCGCTCCAGGTAGGGAAGACCGACTGGAAGTAGTCCGGGGAATGACCAACCGTGCGCCTCTTCAAAGCCATCCTCCTGCTGATGTTGGTCGCGAGCATCATCCCCACGGTGATGGTGGGCTGGCTGTCCGTCTCCCACACCCGTGAGCTGCTGGTGCGTGATGCCCAGGAGCTGGCGCAGGAGCACGTGAAGCAGCTGCGCCTCAAGCTGGGAGAGCTCCTGTCCGAGCCCACCCAGCCCGTGCTGGCCCTGGCCAACACCGCCTTCTTCTCGCGCACGGAGGTGGAGCAGCGCGCCCTGCTGGCCTCCGTGCTGATCCAGCGCCGCGAGGTGCTGGCCATCACCGTCTTCTCTCCGCAGAAGGAGCGGCTGCCGGGCCTGCAGGCCTTCGCGGTGAACGACATTCCGCCCACCGCCGTGGCCGAGCACGAAGCCCGCGCGCTTTCGCTGATCGAGGGCCTCACCGACGTGCGCTACTCGGAGGTGGCGCACCAGGGTCCACAGGGACTGCCGGTGCTGACCATGGCCTTCCCTCTGGGCGATCCGGTGAAGGGCTACATCGCCGTGGACTTCTCGCTCACGGCCATCCAGAAGCTCATCCAGAAAGAGCGGCTGGGCTCCAGCGGCTTCTTCTACGTGGCGGACCAGCACGGCCACGTCGTGGCGGGAGGCACCGCTCTCAATGGTGAGACGAACGTCTCCCACCGGGGCCCGGTGGCCCACCTGCTCCAGCAGATCGCCCAGTCCCAGAGCCCGGACATCGAGCACTTCCACGTGGGCAACTTTGGCACGGGCAAGGAGGCCGTCGTCGCTGCCTATACGCACATGCCGGGCGTGAACTGGGGCATCGTCTCCGAGCAGCCCGTGGTGCAGGCCTACCGCCAAGTCGAAGCCATGGAGCAGCGCATCCTCCTGGGTCTGGGCGCCGCCATCCTCGTGGCATGCGTGCTGGCGGCTACCTTCTCGCGCAACCTCACCCGCCCGCTGAAGAACTTCACCGCCCAGGCCATGGAGCTGGCCAACGGCCAGTTCGGCGCCGAGGTGCACATCCGCCAGAAGAACGAGCTGGGCGAGCTGGCCCAGACGTTCAATTACATGAGCAAGCAGCTCATGGCCTACGACATGGAGAACCGCCGCCTCTACGAGAGCCTCGAGCAAGGCTACCTGGAGACGATCGTCGCGCTGGCCAACTCCATCGACTCGAAGGACGCCTACACCCGCGGCCACAGCCAGCGCGTGGGCGATGTGGCGGTGGAGATCGGCAAGGAGCTGAACCTCCCCGAGCGCCAGCTCAAGACGCTCCAGTACGGCGGCATCCTCCACGACATCGGCAAGATCGGCATCGTCGAGTCCATCCTCTGCAAGCAGTCCCGGCTGACGGATGCGGAGATGGCCATCATGCGCGAGCACCCGGCCATTGGTGACTCCATCATCGCCCCGGTGACTTTCCTCGCCGGGGTGCGCTCCTGCGTGCGCAGCCACCACGAGCGCTGGGATGGCACCGGCTACCCGGACAAGCTCAAGGGCGAGGAGATCCCCATGCTGGCCCGCATCGTCGCCTGCGCGGACACCTTCGACGCGTGCACCTCCACGCGTCCCTACCAGAAGGCCATGCCACTGGAGCAGGCCATGCAGATCCTCGACAAGCTCACCGGCGCCCAGTTGGATCCTCAAGTCGTGGCGGCACTGCGCGCCGTGCTCCAGAAGAAGGGCGTCCGCCTGGAGGGCCACCGCCAGCCGGTCAAGCTGGCCTCGTGATCCGAGGTCCCTCGCCTGAGGCCCCGGTGGATGCTACACACCGCGCAACGCTGCTCTGGCTTCGGAAGGTGAATCGTTGAGCTTCTGGGATCGCATCAAGCCCGCCCCCAAGCCCGTCTCCGCCACGGACGTCCAGCTCGCGCCGGATGCCTCGGCGCTGAGCCTCACGTGGGAGGACGGGGCGCGCACCTCCGCCAGCGCCCAGGTGCTGCGCCAGCAGTGCCCCTGCGCCGCCTGCGTGGATGAGTGGACCAACCGCCGCACGCTGGATCCGGCCCGCGTCCCCGCAGACATCCGCATCCAGGCCCTGCAGCCGGTGGGCAACTACGCGCTCACCCTCACCTTCACCGATGGGCACGGCACCGGCATCTACCCGTGGCCCCTTCTGCGGGAGATCACCCAGCCCCAGGGCTGAGGTCTCGGGAGGCCCGCTGTGAACGAACGTTACCGGCTCGTGCGGCCTCTGGCCTCGGGAGGCATGGCCGAGCTCTTCCTGGGCATCGCCCGCGGCGCCGAGGGCTTCGAGAAGCCCGTGGCCATCAAGCGCATCCTCCCGTACCTCGCCAAGGACGAGGCCGTCGCGAGCATGTTCGTCGCCGAGGCCCGGCTCGCCACCCACCTGCAGCACCAGAACCTCGTCAGCGTCTATGACGTGGGCAATGACGCCACCGGCCTGTTCCTCGTCATGGAGCTGGTCAACGGGTGGGACCTGGGAGTGCTCGTCCGCCACCTGAAGCGGCGCAACGCCCGCCTCCCGCCACACCTCGTGGCCTTCATTGGCGCTCAGGCGCTCGCGGGGCTCAGCCACGCCTACCGGCGCACGCACAACGGGCGTCCGGTGCTCACGGCCCACCGCGACATCTCCCCGTCCAACATCCTCATCTCGCGCGAGGGCGAGGTGAAGCTCACCGACTTCGGCATCGCCAAGCTGGAGGGCGTCTCCCACGGCACCCAGCCCGGTGTCTTCAAGGGCAAGCCCTCCTATGCCGCGCCCGAGGTGATTACCGGGGGCGCCGCCACCGCCGCCAGCGATCAGTTCTCCCTCGGCATCGTCCTCTACGAGCTGCTCGCCGGCCAGCACCCCTTCAGCACCTCGACCGAGGCCATCATCGTCGCCATGGCCATCGCCAGTGGCACTCCGCCTCCGCTCACGGAGGTGCCGGCGCCGCTGGCCGAGGTGGTGATGCGCTCGCTCGAGAAGGCCCCCGAGGCTCGTTTTCCTCAGCCCGAGGCCATGGCGGAAGCGCTCGGACGCTACCTGGCGCGAGCCGGTGAGCCCGGCTCCTCTCACACGCTGGCCGCCTTCCTCGCGCAGCAGAACCTGCCGCTCACCCTCCTCGAGCAAGCCCAGGCGGCCAAGGCCTCCGAGCCCGCTCGCGCCCCGGCCGCTGCGCCGCAAGCTGTCGCGGCTCCCCCTTCCCCTCCTCCAAGTCCGCCCGCACCTGAGACAGGACGCCGGGTGCCCGAGCCCACCTCCGAGTGGGCCCTGCCTGCCGGCAGCTCGGAGCTGAGCAGCAGCGGCCGGCTCGTGTCCCCCGCCCCCATTCCGGGGCCCGTCCCCCGCACTCCCACCCCGGGGCTCGCCCCAACCCTGCTCAAGTCTCCCTCGCAGCCGTCCCTGAAGACCATGCCCCCGCCCCAGGCTCCCGCCGAGGCGCCTGCCGCACCGCCGACGGATTTCCGCTGCGTGCGCTGCGGCTCGCCCCTGCCCTCCGCCTACGCGCCGTGCGATGCCTGCGCCTCGGAGTTGACGATGCCCGGAAACGCGCCGCTCCTGGCCTCTCCCAGCGTGCTGGAGACCCCGGCGGAGAGGCTCGAGCTCGAGACGCGCGAGGCCCGCGAGGAGACGTTCTGGGAGCACAAGCCGAGCAGGCCCTGGGGCCGGTGGGCGCTGCGCCTCGCCGTGGTGGCAGGACTCGGAGCGGGCGGTTTCTTCGCCTGGCCTCATGTCCAGCGCCTGCTGCCGAGCGCCGAGCGCGCGATGCGCGGTGCCCTGTCCGAGCCCTCGAAGCCTCCGCCGCTGGTCATCAACAGCGAGCCCAGCGGCGCCCGGGTGGTGCTGGGTGGAGAAGACAAGGGCACCACGCCCTTGCTCATGGACAACAACTACCCGCCCGGCGAGGAGATCACCGTCGAGCTGACCCTGAAGGGCTACAAGCCGTGGAAGAGCACCTTCCCCGGCAACGCTCCGGCCCAGTTCGACGTGGAGTTGCGGAAGCAGCGCTGAGCCGCCTCACTTCACCAGGCGCAGGTGGCCCTTGCGAGGCGGAGGCGGATCCTCCGGTGGGCCCTCGGGCGGCTCGGCGTCCTTCTCGGAGGGCACCTCGCGGAGCACCGCACGCGGACGCGCCTCGGCCGGAGGCGGTGCAGCGGGAGCCATCTCAGGTGTCGACACCTTGGTCGTCACCTGTGCCTGCTGGAGGATCTCCTCGGGCAGATCATCCGCGTACATCCAAGCCAGCTCTTTGGTGACATGGCTGGCGATGGCGAACAGCGCGGACCAGGGCACAGCGATGGTGAAGCGCGTGCCCGAGAAGCTCAGCGTGGAGCGAACGCCCCAGTCGCTCACCGAGAGATCCGGAGGGTCGAACCGGTACGAGAGGTTGAGCCGCAGGTGGTGCTCGTTGCGCAGGTGAGCGGGGACGAGCACCCCGGGGCGGCGAGCATCCAGGTGAATCATCACCATGCCCTGCTCGAGAGCCGCCAGCAGCAGTTCCTTCTTATCGGGACCCTTTGTCTCCATCTGTCCGCAGCGGCGTGGGCGGCGCGATCAGCGGCGTCGCGACTCTCGCTCCATCTCCCGCTTCGTCTCCCGTTCCTTGATGTCCTGCCGCCGGTCCTCGTGTGTCTTGCCTCGGCAGAGCCCCAGCTCCACCTTGGCTCGCCCGTTTTTGAAGTACAGCACAAGCGGGATGATGGAATAACCCCGCTCCCTCACCTTTGCCGTCCAGCGGTCGATTTCCGCACGATGCATCAACAGCTTACGGCCCCGCGTAGGCTCGTGGGTGAAGAGATTCGCGGGTTTATACGTGCCAATGTGGGCATTGAGAAGATACAGCTCGGTGCCCTTCGGGAGCGCGTAGGCGTCCGAGAGGTTGGCCGTGCCGTCTCTCAAGGACTTCACCTCGCTGCCCTGGAGCTGGAGGCCCGCCTCCACCTTCTCGTCCACGGTGTACATGGCGCGGGCCTTGCGGTTCTCGGCGATGATCTTCACGCCCTCCTGCGCTCCCACTCCACCCTTCGCCTTGCCACCGGCCATACGCGCGTCCCCTAGCCTCCAATGGGCTGGTTGTCGATCAGCCGCGTGGTCCCACAGAAGGCAGCCACCAACAGGCGGGCGGGCTGGCTGGGCTGGACGCTCGCGACAGGCTTGAGGCGTTCAGCATCCACCAGTTCCACGTAGTCCTCCCGGAGATCCGCGGCGCGCAGCTCCCGACGGACCGCTTCGGTGAGCGCTGACGCCTCGGAGGTGCCGGAGCGGTACAGCGCCTGGGCCGCTCCCAAGCCACGCGAGATGGCAAGCGCCCGCTTCCGGTCCTCAGAAGAGAGGTACGCATTGCGAGAGCTCATGGCCAGCCCATCCGGCTCGCGCACGGTGGGCATGCCCAGAATCTCCACGCCCAGGTGCAAGTCCCGGTTGAGTGCCTTGATGACCTGAAGCTGCTGGTAGTCCTTCTCGCCGAAGAGGGCCACGTCCGGCCGGAACATGCACAGCAGCCGGGTGACGATGGTGGCCACGCCTCGGAAGTGTCCGGGGCGGCGCTCGCCGCACAGCCCCTGGCTGACGTCCGTCACCTCCACGTACGTCTCGTAGCCGGGCGGGTACATGGTGCTCGCCTCGGGAGCGAAGACCACGTCCACCCCCGCGCTGCCGCACTTGGCCAGGTCGCCCTCGAAGTCCTTCGGGTAGCGCGAGAGGTCTTCCTTGGGACCGAACTGGGTGGGGTTGACGAAGATGGAGGTGGCCACCCCGTCCGCCCGCTTGCGCCCTTCGCGCATGAGCGAGAGGTGGCCCTCGTGCAGGAAGCCCATGGTGGGCACCAGCGCGAGCCGGCGCCCGGCCCGGCGCAGGTCCGCCGCCCACGCCTGGACTTCAGCCACAGTGCGGAGAACCTGCGGAGCCATGGGGGTTAGACCGGAACGCCGTAGATGGGGCCGATCTTCTCACCGCCCTCGGCGGGCTCCGCCTCGGAAGAAGTGTGCGTGTTGGAGGCCACCAGCCGCAGCGTCTTCGAGTGGAAGGAGTGATCGTCGTCCGGGAAGGAGCCGGCGCGCACCTCGTTGAAGAAGGTGCTGGCCGCCCCGGTGATGGAGCCGTGCAGGTCCGCGTAGCGCTTCACGAACTTGGGCTTGAAGTCCGGGTTCATGCCGAGCAGGTCGTAACAGACGAGCACCTGCCCATCGCACTCAACTCCGGCACCGATGCCGATGGTGGGGATGCTCAGGCGCTGCGTGATCTGCCGGGCCAGTTCCACCGGCACGCCCTCGAGCACCAGCGCGTAGGCGCCCGCACGCTCCAGCGCGAGCGCGTCCTGAAGAATCTTGCGAGCGGCCTGCTCGTCCTTGCCCTGCACCACGTAGCCGCCCATCTTGTGCACGGACTGAGGGGTGAGCCCCAGGTGCCCCATGACGGGGATGCTCGCGCGGGTGATGGCCGCCACGGTGTCGGCGAACTCGGCGCCGCCCTCCAGCTTCACGCTGCCCACGCCGCCCTCGGCCACGAGCCGGCCCGCGTTGCGCACCGCCGCCTCGACAGAGGTCTGGTAGCTCATGAAGGGCATGTCGCCCACCACATGGGCCCGCTTGGCGCCCCGATTGACGGCCACCGAGTGGTAGATCATCTGCTCCATCGTCACTGGGAGCGTGGAGTCATGTCCCTGGACGACCATGCCCAGTGAGTCACCGACCAGCAGCACATCCGCGCCGGACTCGTCGAGGAGCCGCGCAAAGGTGGCGTCATAGGCCGTGACCATGCAGATCTTCTGGCCGGCCTGCTTCAGTCGCTTCAGCGTGTGGATGGTGACCTTGTCCTTCACGGTTCACCTCCTGTGGGGGAGAGGGTTGGGGGGTACCGCGGTGTTGCCACCTCTCGCCGTCCCGGGGGGATCGCCGGAGGTGTGCCCCTACTCTAACGCCCTTGGGGCTCCTGTGGGGAACCCTTCTCAGGCAGACGAGCAGACGCCGGGTCCTTACGGCCGCTTGGCTGGGTGTGGATCGTAGTGGTGGATGCCGTCCTGGCGGGCCTTCTTGATGGCGTTCATCAGGCCCTCGCGATCGGCCTCGTTGTTCACGAAGTCGATGTCCGAGGTATTCACCACCAGGAGCGGTGTGTCGGTGTAGTGAGCAAAGAAGTCGTTGTAGGCGTGCACCAGCTCTTCGAGGTAGGTGGCGTCGAACTTCCGCTCGAACTCGCGGGCGCGCTTCTTGATGCGGTGCAGGAGCACGTCCAGGCGGGCCTGGAGGTAGATGACGATGTCCGGCTTCGTCACCCGGGGCCCGAGCGCATCGAACACCCGGTCGTAGAGCGCCAGCTCGTGCGAGTCCAGCGTGAGGCAGGCGAAGATGCGGTCCTTGGCGAACAGGTAGTCGCTCACCGTGACGGCGCTGAACAGGTCCTGCTGGAACAGCTCCTGCTGCTGACGGAAGCGCGAGAGCAGGAAGAAGATCTGCGTCTGGAACGCATACTTCGCCCGGTCCGTGTAGAAGCTGGAGAGGAACGGATTCTCCTCCACCACCTCCAGAATCCGGCGCGCTCTGTAGCGCTCGGCCAGGAGGTTGGAGAGGCTCGTCTTGCCCACACCGATGGGCCCTTCCACGACGATGTACCGGTAGTCCATCCGCGACAGGCGGATAGCACAGATTCTGGAAGCGTGCCTGCTTGACGGTCCGGGGGGCGTTTCCGTACGGTGCCCCGCCATTCCAACGAAGTGGGTCGGGGTGCGTCGGGAGATGAGCGGACGTCAGCGGGCGAAGACGGTGGTGAAGTTGGAGGAGCGCAAGCAGGCCGCTCGGCCCAAGGCGCGGACCCCACCGCCCGTGGAGTCCGATCCACGCTATGGCGTGGTGCTGCTCAAGACGGCGCTGGAGCTGAAGCGGCGCCAGGACGGCACCGTGGAGGAGATCCTCCGGGAAGTCCTGGCCCGCATGCGCATCCCTGAGCACGAGTTCCGGGCGTTCCTGGAGCAGCGGGAAGACCTGCTCAAGGCCATGGGGATGAAGTAGCGCGCTCCCACGCGGAATGAGGCACCTCAGCTCGGGCGCTGGAACACGAGCGACACGTTCGTCCCGCCAAACCCGAAAGAGTTGCTCATCACCGCGCTCACCCGCTTCTCTCGCGCCACCTTCGGGATGCAGTCGAGGGTGATGCGCGGATCCTGCCGGTCGAGGTTCACCGTCGGTGGGAGCATTCCTCGCTGGAGCGCCAGCACGCTGATGACGGCCTCGGCCGCTCCCGCCGCGCCGTTCATGTGCCCCGTCATGGACTTGGTGGAGGAGACGGCGACCTGACGGGCCGCCTCTCCAAAGACACGGGTGATGGCCTCCATCTCCAGCGCGTCCCCAATGTCCGTCGACGTGCCGTGGGCGTTGATGTAGCCGATGTCCGCGGGCCGGAGCCCCGCATCCGCGAGCGCCAGCCGCATGCTGCGCTGGGCTCCCTCGTGCTCGGGCGCAGGCTGCGTCACGTGGTAGGCGTCCGAGCTGGCACCGTAACCCGACAGCTCCGCGTAGACCTTGGCGCCGCGATCCCGCGCGTGCTCCCACGTCTCCAGCACCAACATCCCAGCGCCCTCGGCCACCACGAAGCCGTCGCGATCCACGTCGAAGGGACGACTGGCGGCCTGGGGCGCGTCATTCCGCGTGGACAGCGCCTTCATCGCGGCGAAGCCTCCCACGCCCAGGACGGTGATGGGGGCCTCGGCACCTCCCACCACCGCGGCGTCGAAGTCTCCCCGCTGGATGCCTCGGAGGGCCTCGCCGATGGCGTGGGCGCTGGTGGAGCAGGCGGAGTTGGAGGACCAGCTCGGCCCCTTGATGCCGTGGCGCATGGAGATGTAGCCCGGCGCAAGGTTGATGATCATCTGCAGGATGAAGAACGGGCTGATGCGATCCGGCCCCTTCTCCAGCACCTTGCGGTAGGTCTCCTCGAGGCTGCCGATGCCTCCAATCCCCGAGCCGACGATGACCGCGGTCCGCTCGGCATTCTTGGGGGTGATGGCCAGGCCCGAGTCCTTCAAGGCCATGTCCGCCGCGCCCACCGCGAACTGGGCGAAGCGGTCCATGCGCCGCAGCTCCCGCTTGTCGATGAAGTCCTCGGGACGGAAGTCCTTCACCTCGCCGGCGATGCGGCTGTCCAGACCGCTCGCGTCGAAGAGCGTGATGGGCCCCACCCCACTCTGGCCCTTCACGAGCGCTTCCCAGCTCTTCTCCACCCCAGTGCCACACGGGCTGATGAGGCCTAGCCCCGTCACCACGACGCGCCGCTTCTCCATCGGTCTGCTCCCCTCTCACTTGCCCTGAGTGATGATTTATATTATGTCCATCATTCTATCAGGGTACTCACTGGGGCGCCCGAATTGTTCCCCAGAGATGATGCCCATCATTCCAAAGGCAAGGAGCCCATATGAGCGAGGGGAGCGCGCAGCGCACACGGACCGTGACGTGGAAGGACTACCGGGAGGGAGTCACTGCGGCGAAGCAGCTCTCCGGGCTGGAGTACCTGCGGGCCATGCAACGAGGCGAGTTGCCCGGCCCTCCCATCGCCGAGCTGCTGGGGATGGGCCCCTCCGAGTTCCAGGAAGGACGCGCCGTCTTCACCGTGGAGCCGGCCGAGTACCACTACAACCCCATCGGCACCGTGCACGGCGGGCTGGCTGCGACGCTGCTGGACTCGGCGATGGCGTGCGCGGTCCATAGCACCCTGCCAGCGGGCGCGAGCTACACCACGCTGGATCTGCACGTGACCTTCGTGCGCCCCATCACCCACGACACGGGGCGGCTGACTTGCACCGGGGAGATCATCCACCTGGGAGGCCGCATGGCCACCGCGCAGGGCCGGGTGACGGATGCCTCCGGAAAGTTGTACGCCCACGGCGTCACCACCTGCATGATCTTCCGGCCGTCCGGCGCTGGAACCTGAGAGAGGGAGGTCCCCATGCGGTATGGCCCCGAGCAGAAGCCCTCCACCCGTGCGCGCATCCTCGCGGCCGCCGACGCGCTCTTCCGGAAGCAGGGCTTCGCGGGCGCCAGCGTGGAGCGGGTGATGCGCGCCGCGGGCCTGACGGTGGGCGGCTTCTATGCCCACTTCACCTCGAAGGAGGAGCTGCAGCGAGAGGCCCTGCGGAGCTTCCTCCAGCAGAGCAAGGAGCGGTGGGTGGCGGGGCTCGAGGAGCTGCACGGCCCCGAGTGGCTGAGCCACTTCGTCCGCCGCTACCTCACCCGCCAGCGCCGCGATGATCCGCAGGGGGGCTGCATGATGCCCTCCGTCCTCTCGGACCTCACTCGGGCCGCTCCGGAACTTCAGGGCACGCTCGCCGAGGGACTCGATGCGCTGGTCCGCGAGGCCCAGGCCCACCTGACCGACGAGCAGGGCGTCACGGCTCGGCAGAAGGCCCTGGCCAGCGTTGCGCTGTGCTTCGGGGCCTTGACGCTGGCCCGGGCGACCTCCTCTCAGCCCCTCTCGGATGAGGTGCTTCAGGCGGCCCGGGCGCTGCTGCTGGCGAAGGGGGAGGAGCCCTCCCCCACCCCTCCGCCCCGCTGAGTTACTGCGCGGCCGAGCCGAGGAACGCGTCGAGCACAGCCTTGCGGTGCGGCAGGAACACATTCACCAGCGCCGGAGAGAGGCGGTGCCGCGGGCCGTCCGGGCCCTGATCGGTCTGCTCGGAGATGTGGGTGAAGTCCAGCGAGGGCGGCCAGCGCAGCCCACCGCCCAGGTCAGCCCCGTTGCTCAGACGGTGGCAGCCCGCGCACGAGAGGGACATGGCGCGCGCCACAATCTGGTTCGGCGTCAGCGTGCTGCCGATGGCGTTCAGCTGGTTCTGGATGTTCGTGCGCAGCGGGCTCGGGCCCGTGCCGAACTGGTTCACGTAGTGGTTCTCCATCGGGTTCTGCTCATCGGACTGGCCGCTGTTGAAGGCGTCAGGCACCGAGAAGCCGAAGCCGTTGATGTTGTTGACGGCCAGGCTGGCCACCTGGGCCGGGAAGATGGCGCTCTGGAAGTCCGCGGCCCGCGCGTGCGAGGACGAGGGGTTGAAGAGTGCACCGCCCGGGTTGGTCTTCACCGTGGACGGGATGAACTGGACGGAGCAGGGGCTCGTAGCGCAGCTCTTCTGAAGCTTGAACTCGCGCAGCATCCACGCGGGCTGCATGAACTGGTTGGTGCGCACCTGGCCCGTGTTGCTCGCGCGGCTGCCCAGGTTGTCCGTGTGGATCACTGGCATGAAGCCCGGGAGCCCGTTGAAGTAGAAGCTGCGCAGCTTGTCACCCCGCGAGTTCACGTCCGCGTCCGCGGTCAGCCCGCTCCAGAAGTTCGCCACCGGGCGGCAGCCCTCGAGACCCTGCTCCGGCGTGGGGTTGGGCAGCACGGCCTCGAAGATGAGGAACAGCCGGTCCTGCGGGTTGGTGAGGCCCGAGCGCTTGGCGAAGACGATGCGGTACTCGCCGCAGTTGGCTCCGTGGGTGGGGGCCAGATCGAAGCGGTTGAAGAGCCCCACGGGGATGAAGGAGTTCGGGTTGCCAGCGGGGTTGGTGAAGGGGTCCGCGTTGGCCAGGTTTCCCTCGGCTCGCGGGCACGTGTACGGGAAGCCGTTCATGTTGGCCACGCCCGGGCTGTCGCAGTGCGGTCCCGCCCCGAGCCCTGGAGCCGGCCGCTGCGTGTCCCACCACTGCCGGAAGAGGTTCAGCGCCGTGGTTGGCACGCCGCTGGTGCCGACGAGCTGGTCCATCACCGCGATGAAGGTGAACTTGTTGAGGATCGCGTCATCCGTCACGGCGAGGGAGCGCTGGGGATCCACTCCGCTGGTCGGGGGCGGAGGCGGCGGAGTGGGGTTCGGTCCGGTGGGAGGAGGAGGAGGAGGAGGAGGAGGAAGCGCCATGCCGATGCCACCGCGATCGGGCTGATTGGGGAGGGCGTTGCCTAGCGCGGGATCCTCGGCTGCGGGGGTCTGCTCCGTGTCGGCGGGGGTGCCACAACCGCTCATCCACGCCAGCACGAGGGCTCCCACCACTGCGGCTCGGCTCTTCTCGATCAGGCTCTTCATGGCTCGTCTCCTCACGTCTCAGGTGTCTCTGGAAGGAGCACCCGGGCCGTGCTCCTGCGGACGAGCTTGAGCAAGGCGCGCGCCAGCCCCTGCGAGCCACGGTGAGCCGGTGGTTTCGCGCGGTTACGTGTTCAGCGTGTGCAGGGGACTGCGAGACCCGCAGATGCCACTGCGGATTCCGCATGTGAGTCTGCAGAGCCGGGTCAGAAGGCCTCACCCAGGTTCAGATAGAAGAACAGGTCGCTGCCGTACGCGACGTCGAGCCGGAGGTTCACCGGCACGTCCTTCATGGGCGCCAGACGCAGGCCCGCCCCCGCCGCGGGTTTGAGCCCGGACAGCATCGCGGCGTCCAGGTTCCGGCCCACGTTCCCCACCGAGGCGAATACGACGCTGCCCACGCGCCAGAAGAGCGGAGTGCGGTACTCGGCCTGCAGCGCCAGGTGCTGCCTGTCACGGAAGCGGCCTTCATAGTAGCCGCGCATCATCTCGCCGCTGCCGAGCTTGCCGGTGTCGTAGAACGGTGGCTCGCCTCCGCGAAGCTCCAGGAGCGCCTGCAGCGCAAGCACGTGCCGGGCATAGGGCATCGTCCAGTAGGTGCGGCCGTCGATGCGCAGCAGGTTGAACTCCGTGGTGGAGCCCAGCGCCCGCCTGGCCATGCGCGCCTGCGCGCGGATCAGCGAACCACTTCGAGGGTAGAGCGTGCTGTCTCGCGTGTCCCAGAATGCCGAGACGCCCAACTGAACCGTCGTCCCCCCGCGCTCCCCCGTCACCTCGCCCCGATCCAGCAGCCCTCCAGGAAGCTGCCCGGCCACTCTGGCGATCTGGAGGCGGCCACTGGGACCGACATAGAGCGCCGGGAGCACCCGCCACTTCGGACTGAGCTCAAGCTCATAGTAGGTGGGTGAGTAGGGCTCCTTCTCGCTGGCACGCGTGTCGGAGCCCACTCCGAAGAACTGGTCCGGAAATCGGGCTGCGCTGAGGGTCCCTCCCAGGTGCAGCCGGTCCTCCCAGGCGTAGACGTCTGACGAGAGGCTCAGGGTGAACTGCTTGCGCACGCTCGCGGCGCCCGCCAGGAGGAGCTGCGACTCCCGGCGCCCACTGTCCTTGGGCGGCTGGTACACGAGCGCGGCCGCGCCCCCCAGCAACCAGCTCGTCTCCGGCTGGTAGGCCGGGAGCGCGAAGGGCACCACGTCCAGCGCCCCGTCCACCCGCGCGTCCGCAGCCGCCGGCTCCTCGGCCCCGGCGGTGACACACCACAACAGCAACACGGCGATCGATCGCTTCATCTCAGCCCCTCTGGCGCTCAGACGTTCTCGTCGAGCCAGTCGAACAGCCGCTGCGCCGCGAGCGCGCCCGCCCCCGCCTGGCAGTGCAGAGGCGCAGCGTCCTCCTCCGTGAACTCCATGAGGTGCTTCGGCCCCTTCAGCGCGTCGTACAGCTTGCGCGACTGCCCCGGGCTCGCATCCTCCGCCGTGCCCTCCATGATCAGCACGGGGCAGGTGATCCGATGGACGACGGGCTCGTTGTCGAACTCGGAGAGCTTCTGGAAGACCTCCGCCGGAGACGAGGCCCCATGCTTCCACTGCACATCGCGCAGCCAGTACGCCGCTGTCGGCCACCCGCTCGCGAGCCGGTGGATCGCCTTGTCGAACAGCTCGGGCTGCGAGCGGAGCAACGAGATGACACCCGGGATGAAGCGCTCGAAGTGGCTCTTCATCGCTTCCCACCAGCTCAGGACGCCCGGGTTCGCGATGCACAGGGCGATGCGCTTGTCGAACGCCGCCGCACGCGGGGCCAGGGCGCCCCCGAAGGACAGCCCCATCAGGAGGATCCGCCGGGGATCCACTCCCGCCAGCCGCTCCGCGACATCGATCACCGGGCTCACCACGCGCTCCCAGTCAGGCCGGAAGGCCAGCCCCTTCTCGCGCAGCGCCCGGCCCTGCCCCGGCCCATGGAAGATGAGCGCGTGATAGCCGCGCTTGATGGCCCCGTCGTAGACCCAGCGCGTCTCCTCGGGCCAGGCGTGCAGCCCCTGATGCAAAACGAGGATCGGCGCGGAGGGCTTCGCGTGCGGCGAGCGGATGAAGTAGCCGGGCAGCGAGCTCCCTTCGTACGGGATTTCGAGCGGCTCCGCCGGGTAGCCCAGCAGGGCGTTGGACTTCTCAAAGGTGGCCACGGCCCGGCGCGTTGCCTCGAGGAGCCGTGGGTCGCCGCGGCCGGTGTAGTGCATCGTCGCCGCGCGGTAGTAGTTCGCGGCGCGCCTATAGGTCTCTCCCGCGCTCAGAGCGTGGCTTCGACCTTCGGCGGTCTCCGCGAACCGGTGAACCCGCTCCGCCGTCTGGAGCCAGGCGGCGAACCAGCTCTCCTCCTCTCCAGGACGGATGCGCTTCGCCGTCTCGAGGCACTCGCCGATGTCGCTCATGCCGGTGGTGGCGTGACCGAGAAACCACAGCAGCTGGTTGTCCATCAGGCCGTCGCCAGTGAAGCGCAGGTCGTACCAGGCGTCGCTGCGAGGCTTGATCCCCGGAACGTCCTCCGGTGCGGCACTGCTGGCCCGCTGGATCCCTAGCGCAGCGAGCGCTCCCCCCAGGAACAGCCCTGCCCCACCGAGCGCCTGGCGCCGAGAGGGTCGTCCAGATGCCTTCCCGTCCGAGTCAGTCTCTTTGTTGCTCGAATTCATCGCATCACTCCCAGGTTTAAATCAACAGATTTAATCGGCTGATTGAACACCGGGGCATGCGATAGGTGTCACCTGGACCGAGTCCTTCCTGGGGTTTGCCTTCATGGCGGAAAAGAATCCGACCGTCCGTGCCCGGATCCTGGTGGCGGCGGTGACGTGCATCGAACGCGCCGGACTGGAGGCCACGGGGATCCGGGAGATCGCGCGCGAGGCCGGAGTGAACAGCGCCGCGATCAACTACTACTTCGGAAGCAAGGAGCGCCTGATCGCGCTGGCGTTGGAGAGCACGCTGGATCAGGCCTTCGGTGAGGTCCTCACCGACTTCGACACGCAGCGCGCGAGCGGGCTCGAGGTCCTGCCTGCGCTCGCGAAGGTCCTCGAGGACTACCTGGTGCACTCGACCCGGTACCCTCGCATCGCGCACGCGCACCTTCACGATGCGCTGGTCAAGCAGTCCTACGAGGGCCCGGCGGTGAAGCGGCTCAATGCGTTCCTGGAGGAACTCACGCTGCGCGTCGCACCGGCCGCGCCTCACCTGTCCGCCGAGGAGCTGCGCATCACCCTCGCGCAGCTCTGGGCACCGCTCCTGACGCTGGGGATGCTTCCGGGGCTCTTCTCCGCGTTCCTGCCGCTCGACTTCACCCAGGAAGCGGATCGCCGCGCCTGGGTCCAGCGGCTTCTGAAGGGACTGGAGCGGTAGGAGCTCGCAGCCCAGGCTGCGCGTTCACAGGTTACTGAGGCACCGTCACGCCACCGTCCATCTTCGGGAGAGAAGGTGTTCCGCCATCTCCGACGCCTCCGTCCTGTCGCCTCCACGGTAGCCCCTGCGCGGAGGTGCCCGGCGGAGCCACCACGGCGCCGGAGAGGTCCAGTTCCCTCGTCCCTGAGCTCACCCCTGCATCTATGACAGTCGGGGCAGGACTCCTCCCTCCAGGCTCTCCTGTGCGGAGCCGCCGCAGAATCCGGCCATCCACGCTGACCGCGTAGCGGATGCCCGAGTCCAGCATGAGGAACTGTCCTTCACACGCCGCAGGGTCCGCATGGATCTCAATGAAGATGACGTCCTCCTGGCGAAGCACCTGGTAGACGTAGGCATCGGGCCTGCTCCAGCACGGAGCCTCTTTTGAACCGGGAGCGAGGAAATCCTGGGTCGCCACCATGAGCGCCTGAAGTGTCACTCCCTCCAATGAGTAGGGCTTGCCGGCTCGGCCCACCACGGGAGCAGCCCCGAAGCTCTCCGGAAAGACGATGGACTCATCCTGCTCCAGCGGAGCCAATGGCGCTGCAGGGGTCCGCGCGCAGCTCACGAGGGCCATCGTTGCCACGAAGAGCAGGTTTCTCATGGAGCCTCTCTCTTGGGGCAAGGAGCCCCCGCTGAAACGATGCTGGGGACCAGCGCCTCTCCGCTTTCATCGCCCGCCCCATTCGACTCAACGAGGTGAGTCTGCTCGCAGCAAGGACCGGGCTATCCGACTCAGCCCAGGCTACGCGTTCACAGGCCCCAGGGCGCGCTCCAGTGCGGCGAACTCCTGAGACGTGAGTGTCTCGGCGCGACGCATGGGGT
Organism: Hyalangium minutum; assembly: GCF_000737315.1. Lineage (GTDB taxonomy): Bacteria > Myxococcota > Myxococcia > Myxococcales > Myxococcaceae > Hyalangium > Hyalangium minutum. Next base: position 8,969 of record NZ_JMCB01000032.1, on the reverse strand, counting down.
CGATGCCAGCGGTCTCCAGCGCCTTCGCGTACTGCTCGGGCGAGGCCAGCGAGCGGTCCGACTTGAGCGAGTTCAGCAGCGTCTTGCGCCGCTGCGCGAACGCCGCCTTCACCAGCCGGATGAAGCGCTCCCCGTCCACCACCGACGCGCGCGGCTCCTTCAGCCGCGTCAGCCGCACCACCGCCGAGTCCACCTTCGGCGGCGGGTGGAACAGGTGCGCGTCCAACGTGAACAGGTGCTCGATGTCGAAGTACAAGCCCAGCAACACCGTCAGCAGCCCGTAGTCCCGCGTCCCCGGCTCCGCCGCCAGCCGCTCCACCACTTCCTTCTGCAGCGTGAACACCGCCCGCGACACCTGCGCGCGCTGCTCCAGTACCTGGAAGAGGATCGAGCTCGTCAGGTGGTACGGCAGGTTGCCCACCACCGCCACCTGGGGCACCCCCGCAGCCTCCGCGAAGTTCACCGTGGCCGCGTTCCCCGACACCACCTTCACCCCCGGGATCGCCTCCTTCTCCAGCACGGCGATCATGTCCCGGTCCTTCTCCACCGCCGTCACCTTCGCCCCCGTCGCCGCCAGGAAGCGCGTCAGGTGCCCCAGCCCCGGCCCCAGCTCCACCACGGGCTCGCCGTCGCGCAGCTCCAGCGCGCCCGCAATGTCTCGGAGCGAGGACTCATCTCCCAGGAAGTTCTGCCCCCAGCTGTACTTCGCGTGCAGCCCATGGCGCTTGAGGATGTCTCTCGGCGTCTCCACTGTCCCTCCCTTACATCCGCCACGCCGGATCCGCGGCGAGCTTGAAGTCCCCACGCAGACCCCGGCGCCAGGCCTCGTACCCGGCCACCGCGATCATCGCTCCGTTGTCCGTGCACAGCCTCACCGGTGGCAGGTAGAGCTTCAATCCCCGATCCTCCGCCCGCTCCAGGCACAACGAGCGCAACCGCGAGTTCGCCGCCACGCCGCCGCACACCACCAGCCGCTTCAGCCCCAGCCGCCGCGCCGCTGCCACGAACTTCTTCGACAGCGCGTCCGCCACCGCCTCCTGGAACGAGGCGCACAGATCCGCCAGCGCCTGCCCCTCTGGCACACCGTGCTTGCGCACGTGGTTCAGCACCGCCGTCTTCAGCCCCGAGAACGACACGTCAAACGTGTCCGGCTGCGGCAACGCTCGCGGGAAGTGGATGGCCTCCGGGTTTCCCTTCTGCGCCAGTTGGTCAATCGGCAGTCCACCCGGGTACGGTAGCCCCAGGATGCGCGCCGTCTTGTCGTAGGCCTCTCCCGCCGCGTCGTCGCGCGTGCTGCCCACCAGCCGGTAGCGCCCGTAGTCCTGCACCTCGTACAGGCTCGTGTGCCCGCCAGAGACCACCAGCCCGAGGAACGGCGGCTCGGGCGCATCCTCCAGCAGCCGGATGGCCAGCAGGTGGCCCTCCAGGTGGTTGGCTCCCACGAACGGTTTGCCCGTGGCCAGGCTCAGCGACTTGGCCACCTGCACGCCCACCAGCAGCGCACCAATCAGCCCCGGCCCCGAGGTGACGGCAATCAGATCCACGTCGTCCAGCGTCCGGCCCGCGCGCGTCAGCGCCTCGTGGAGCACCGGCATCACCTGGACGATGTGGTTGCGGCTGGCGAGCTCCGGCACCACTCCGCCCCAGCGCCGGTGGATATCCACCTGGGTGGAGACGACATCCGAGAGCACTCGCCGCCCGTCTTCCACGAGGGCGGCGGCGGTCTCATCACAGCTGGTTTCCAATCCAAGGACGAGCAAGGCAGTACCTTCCAGGCCAGCGAGGGCCCGAGCCCCCCGCCCCTAGTTGCTGCCCAGCTGCTTCAGCGCAAGGCGAACGTCGGGGGCGAACTTCCCGGAAGGCTCCAGCACAAGGTACTTCTTATAAGCCTGGACCGCTTGCTTATCCTGCTTCGTCACCTGGAGCGCCATGCCCAGCGCGAACCAGGTCCGGCCCGGCGCCTCCCCATCCTTCACCACGTCCTGCAGCAGCCGGGCCGCTTCCTTGTACGCCGAGTCGCTCGTGCTCCCCATCACCAGGGAGAAGCCCAGGCCTTCCTTGGCCTCGCTCGAGCCCGGCTTCGCCTTCAGGGCCTTGCGGTAGTTCTGCACAGCCGACCCATAGCGCCCCTTCACCACAGCCGCCCTCGCCTGCTTGATGGAGGTGGCGTACACGGCCTCCGGATCCACCGGCTTCGTGATGTCCGTCGGCGTGGCCTCAGTGGGATCAGGCTCGTCGGAATCGGGCGTCGCCGGCGTCTCCGCCACCGTCGGCTTGCCCGTGTCCTGGGGCGTCGCCGGCGGCGGGGTGGCCGTGTCCGGAGGCTTGGGCGTCTCCTGCCCCGGCGTCGGCGTCACGACTGCCTCCGGAGGCTTGGGCGTGCCCGGCTCGGTCCCAGCCGACTGAGAATCCGGCTGCGCAGGCTTCTCCGGCTGCTCCGTCGTGCCCGAACCCCGCGTCCCCATCACCACCGCGGCGACGGCAATGACCGCCACCACGCCCAGGCCAATGAACAGGCCCGTGCGCTTCGGCTTCACCGCATTGGCGAGCGCCGCCTCGTCGATGTCTTCCTTCTTCGGCTTCGGAGCAGGCGCTGGCTCTGGCTTCTTGGCCGCTGGCTCCGGCTTCTTGGGCGCGGGCTTGGGGGCCGGCTCTGTCTTGAAGTCCAGCGTGGGCAGCGGCGGATCCTCGCGCTGCGGCTTCTGGGTCTCGGCCGGCGCCGCCACGGGCGTGAGCGTCGGCGGGGACGAAGGCGCATCGGCGGCCTTGTCCTTGTCCTTGTCCTTGGGCTTGTCCTTGGGCTTGGACTTGGACGCCTGCTCCGGCGCGCCATGCCCCGGATACGGCGGGAGCGCGAGCTGCGCGGGAGGCTCCGGCTCGGCCGGGCTCGGAGGCGGAGGCGCCGTCACCGGCGACAGTCCCGCCACCAGCGTCACCTCGTCCGAGGGCGGCGCGGGCGCGGGAGGCGGCACGGGCGGAAACGGGTCCGGCCCCACCGCGGCCCCACCGAAGATCGGCGGCTTGGACGGGCCACTCGGCGCCGAGGCCTCCGGCGCCGAGGCTTCCGAGGCGGTGCTGGGAACGGGCTCGGGCGCAGGCAGGGGCGAGGACGCAGGCGCTGCGGCACTCTGCCCCGCAGAGGGCCGGGCGGGAGACCAGGTGCTCGCCGAGCCCAGGCCATCCGTGTCCACTCGGCTCCAGTCCAGCAGCAGGCTGCGGCGCGCGTGCTCCTGGGCGCGGTGCGCGGGCGGAGGCTCCACGAGGAAGGAAGAGCCCTCGGCCGTAGGCGGCGGCACCGGGGCCACCGTCGGCATCTCCATCGTCGGCGCGTTGTACGGACGCTTGGGCTTGGGCTGGAACACCACCACGTTCGCCGGCTGCGGCGCGGCCGACGGCGGGCTCGCGGCGGGCTCCGGTGTGGCAGCCTGCACGGGCGCGGGCGGAGGCTCCGGCGGGGCGGCCTGCGCGGGCGCGGGCGGAGGCTGGGGCTGCTTCGCCTCGGCAGGAGGCAGCGGCGCCACTGCGGAAATGGGCGGAGGCGGCGGCACAGCGGCCGTGGCCTTCGCGGGATCCTCCACGGGCTCGCTCGAGGTCGGCGCGGGCACCGGTACCGGCGGCGCGGGAGGCACCGGCGGCGCGGCCGCGTGGAGCCACTCCTCGATGCCGGGCTTGCCGCTCTGGATGGGCTCCTGCGGCACGTTGCCCAGCTCGCGGATCAGCCCCTCGAAGTAGAGCTTGCTGATGATGCCCAGCGCGGCCAAGTCTTCGAAGTCCGAGTCCTCCACCACGCGGCTCAGCGTGCGCTTGCCGTCGAACAGGCGCAGCAGCCCGTTGACCTCGTCGGGGATCTCCGACAGGCGCTCGGCCAGCTGGTGGTAATCAATCTCGAATACCGTCTCGAGCGGCGGCAGCTGCTCGAGCATGCGGCCCCACTCGTCCAGCCGGCGCATGCCCTCCATGAGCAGGCCCTGGGTGGAGACCTCGATGCGCTCGGGCCGGTCCAGCGGGGTGAACTGCACCTCGAACTGGCCCTCGAACGTGTTCAGCATCCGGTAGAACGCGTTCTCGCCCTTGAGGCGCCCCAGCTCCGCGTCGATGACGCGGCCCTCCTTGAAGTAGATGGCACCGACGCGGTCACCCTGGATGTTGATGGTGCCCGTCTTGCGGCCGATCTCGAACGTCTGGACCAGATCCACCACGCCCATGTCGGCCAGGCTGCCGCCGAAGCCGCCCTTGGTCGTCTCCCGCTTCTCGATCCTCTCCTTCTCCGCCTTCTGGAGGATCATCTTCACGCGGGTGACGATCTCTTTGATGTAGATGGGCTTCGTCAGGTAGTCGTCGCCCCCGAGCTCCAGGCCGCGCACCTTGAACTCGACCGACTTCTGGTTCGTCAGGAAGACGAAGGGGATGTGCTTGAAGCGCTCGTCCGTCTTGAGCGTCTTGCACAGCTCGAAACCATCCATCTCCGGCATCTTCGTGTCGGCCAACACGAGATCCGGCGGGCTGATCTGGACCTTCTCCACGGCGTCCTTGCCATGGATGGCGGTCGTGACGGAGAAGCCCGCCTTCTTCAGGCTGACTTCCATCACGCGAAGGCTCTTCGCGTCACCATCGACCAGGAGCAGGTGCTGCTTGGCCACGATTGAGTGCCTTTCCCTACGGTCTCCAGCGCTGCGGACCAACGCCGAGGAGTCGCGGGATGATCATGCCCAATCTCCAGGCATGTCAATGGTTTGGCTGGGCCCCTCCCCCGCCTGCTCAGCAAGCGGATGTCAGGCTGCCTGGTGGGTGTTCAGCGGAAGAAACCCTTCTTGGGAGGAGGGGTGTTCTTCTTCCGCATCTCGATGAGGCGCAGTTCCTGATTGGCCTCCAGGTGCTTGGGGTTGGCCTTGACGGCGTCGCGGAAATGGCGCTCGGCCCGATCCATGTCCCCTTCCACGCGGGCGATCACCCCGAGCTGGTAATGCGCCCGGTCGCACGCGGCGTCCGCCTTGATGGCGTCCACCATCATCTGCTTGGCCTTGAGGACCTCCGCCTTGCGCTGCGGATCCATGTAGAGGGTCCACGCCAGCGCCGCCTGGTAGAGCGCCTTGGGCTCCAGCGCGTAGGCGCGCTCGAAGTGATCCGCGGCTGCGGCGAAGTCCCGCTTGCGGAAGAAGACCTCGCCCATCTTGAAGAGGTCCCCCGGGTTGGTGGCCGCGGTGCCTCGGCCCGTCGGGCTCATCCCGGACGCCGACGCGTGCGCGGGGACCTTGGGGGCCGCCGCCTTCTTGAGGCCCTCCAGGTATGCGGCGCGCTTGGTCTCGTCGTAGAGGATCTCGTAGGCCTCGCGGATGGCCTCGAAGACCGAGGTGATCTTCGGCGCCAGGTGCGGCAGCGAGGCAGGCAAGCGATCCGGGTGGAACACCTTGGCCAGGCTGAGGAAGGCCGCCTTCACTTGATCCCGCGGGGTCTCCGGCGTGATGCCCAGGATGGCGAAGTGGTCCCGCTTGTTCTGGATCTCCGCGTAGCGCTGCTCGATGTGCTGCGCCAAGCCCGAGTCCTCGGCCCCGAGCGGAGCCGCTCCCGCCGCGGCTGGGGCCGACGCAGGCGCAGACTCGGCCGCGGCGGGAGTGACCGCTACCGCGCCGACCGGAGCCTCCGGCCGAGCGCCCAGCGTTCCCATGTTCTCCATGGCACGACGCAGCAGGCGCTGGCGCCGCAACTTGGCTTCCTCAGAATTGGGATCTCCCGCCACGTCGTCCTCGTTGAAATCCCACGCGTCTAGATCGCCGAAATCATCCAGCCCCTCGAGTTCATCGTCCAGGGCCCCACCTGATGAGGTGTTCTGCGCAGTCTGGCCAGTTGCCGCGGCCTTGTCACCAGCAGGGGTTACGAAACCGCTTGGGGACAACGGAGCAGGCGCCGGAGCCTGGGCAACAGCCACCGCAGGAGGTTCTCCCACATTGGCCCCACTGGCGGGAGGCTCCGGCTGGATGAGCGACTCGAGGTGAGCATCCACCTTGTCCAGCGCGGCCTCGAAGGAGGCGGAGAAGTGGGTGGCGTCCTCGGCGGTGTCGAAGGTGACGATGCGCCAGAGATCGTTCTCCTCCGCAGGGGCCGGGGGACGCGGAGCGGGAGCCGCGGCAGGGGCCCGAGCTGTCATCCGAGGCGGTGCGGCCACGGTGGCGGGCGGCACCGGAGTGGAGGGCGGGGCAGGCACGGCCGAGGCGGCGGACTCGTTCTCGGGGACGAGGTCGCTCCACATGTCCTGCACCAGATCGAGCTCCGACACGGGCTCTGCATCCACGAGCGCCCCGGCAGCCGGGCTGGGCGTGGGGGCCGGTGAGGTCTGCGCGGAGGTGGCGACCGTGGAGGCCTTGGGGGCCAGGATGCGCTCCTCGGCGAGCCAGGGATCGATCGGATCGGTGATGGCGCGGCGCCGGGCCTCTTCCACTTCTTGGAGGAGTTCGGCATCCGCCTGCTGCCATGCCTGACGCAGTGCCTCTTTATTGTCCGAGAGCACCAGATCCTGCGGCTCGGACCCGGCCTGAGGGATGGCGTCGGACCAGGAGAAGTCGGCCATGGACTCCGCCACGGGAGTGGGGTCCGCGGGCGGCGCTGCGTCTTCGAGTTGTGCGGCCTCGGCGATCCGACGGGCCCTCTCCGCCAGACGGGCCTCCTTGGCGCGACGGCGCTCCTCTTCGCGGCGGGCCTCTTCGTCCTCGAAGGGCTCGGTGGACGGCTGGGGCAGTTCCTGCGGGATGGCATCTTCCCAGCGGATGGCTTCGGCGGCTTGGCGGGCCTCGGCGGCTTGGCGAAGCTCTTCGGCCAGGCGGGCCTCCTCCGCGCGCCGGGCTTCCTCCACGAGCTGGCCGTCTTCGGCCAGCCGAGCCTCTTCGCTCCGGCGGGCCTCCTCCATCAAGAGGGCCGCGTCCTCCAGATGGACCTCTTCGACTTGGCGCTCCTGTTCGGAGAGCGAGGTGTCCGCAGGGCTGGAGTCCTGCTGGGCGAGGCGGGCCTCTTCGGCGGCACGGCGTGCCTTTTCGGCCAGCCGGGCCTCCTTGGAGCGACGGCGCTCTTCCTCTCGGCGGGACTCTTCGTCCTGGAAGGGGTCGACAGGGGGCGAGGCTTCTTCCGAGAGGGCCTCCTGCTCGATCCGGGCGGCCTCGGCGGCACGGCGCGCCTTCTCGAAGAGCCGCGCCTGCTTGGCCTGACGCTGCTCCTCGAGGAGACGGGCTTCCTCGGTCTGGGCGGCCTCGGCGGCGATGCGGGCCTCCTCGGCGATGCGGGCTTCCTCTTCGAGCCGGGCAGCCTCCGCGGCCTGGCGCAGATCCTTCGCCAACCGAGCCGCTTCCGCCTTGCGGTGCTCCTCGGCGAGCCGAGCTTCCTCCGCCAGCCGAGCCTCTTCCGCCAGCCGAGCCTCCTCCGCCTGCCGGGCCTCTTCCGCCAGCCGAGCCTCTTCCGCCAGCCGAGCCTCTTCCGCCAGCCGAGCCTCTTCTGCCAGCCGGGCCTCTTCTGCCAGCCGAGCCTCTTCTGCGAGTCGGGCCTCTTCTGCCCGACGCGCCGCCTCAGCCAGACGTGCCTCTTCGGCCTGACGCGCCTCCTCAGCCTTGCGCAGTTCTTCGGCGAGACGAGCCTCTTCTGCGAGACGAGCCTCCTCAGCCAACCGAGCCTCTTCGGCGCGCCGAGCCTCTTCTGCCAGTCGGGCCTCTTCGGCGCGGCGGGCTTCCTCTACCAACCGAGCCTCTTCGGCCAACCGAGCTTCCTCAGCCAGCCGAGCCTCCTCCGCCAGCCGGGCCTCTTCAGCGCGGCGAGCCTCCTCCGCCAACCGAGCCTCTTCCGCGAGCCGAGCCTCCTCTGCGAGCCGAGCCTCTTCCGCGAGCCGGGCCTCTTCCGCCAACCGAGCTTCCTCAGCCTTGCGACGCTCTTCTTCAGCGAGCCGAGCCTCCTCAGCCTTGCGACGCTCCTCTTTGAGCTGAGCTTCTTCCGCAAGGCGAGCCTCTTCTGCCAGCCGGGCCTCCTCGGCCTTGCGACGCTCTTCTTCGAGCCGAGCCTCTTCCGCCAGCCGAGCCTCTCCCGCCAGCCGAGCCTCTTCGGCCAGCCGGGCCTCTTCCGCCAGCCGAGCCTCCTCAGCCTGGCGACGCTCCTCTTCAGCGAGACGAGCCTCTTCTGCCAACCGAGCCTCCTCAGCCAGCCGAGCCTCCTCTGCCAGCCGGGCCTCTTCCGCCAGCCGAGCCTCTTCCGCCAGCCGAGCCTCTTCCGCCAGCCGAGCCTCTTCCGCCAGCCGAGCCTCTTCCGCCAGCCGAGCCTCTTCTGCGAGCCGAGCCTCTTCTGCGAGTCGGGCCTCTTCTGCCCGACGCGCCGCCTCAGCCAGACGTGCCTCTTCGGCCTGACGCGCCTCCTCAGCCTTGCGCAGTTCTTCGGCGAGACGAGCCTCTTCTGCGAGACGAGCCTCCTCAGCCAACCGAGCCTCTTCGGCGCGCCGAGCCTCTTCTGCCAGTCGGGCCTCTTCGGCGCGGCGGGCTTCCTCTACCAACCGAGCCTCTTCGGCCAACCGAGCTTCCTCAGCCAGCCGAGCCTCCTCCGCCAGCCGGGCCTCTTCAGCGCGGCGAGCCTCCTCCGCCAACCGAGCCTCTTCCGCGAGCCGAGCCTCCTCTGCGAGCCGAGCCTCTTCCGCGAGCCGGGCCTCTTCCGCCAACCGAGCTTCCTCAGCCTTGCGACGCTCTTCTTCAGCGAGCCGAGCCTCCTCAGCCTTGCGACGCTCCTCTTTGAGCTGAGCTTCTTCCGCAAGGCGAGCCTCTTCTGCCAGCCGGGCCTCCTCGGCCTTGCGACGCTCTTCTTCGAGCCGAGCCTCTTCCGCCAGCCGAGCCTCTTCCGCCAGCCGAGCCTCTTCGGCCAGCCGGGCCTCTTCCGCCAGCCGAGCCTCCTCAGCCTGGCGACGCTCCTCTTCAGCGAGACGAGCCTCTTCTGCCAACCGAGCCTCCTCA
>NZ_JMCB01000031.1 GCF_000737315.1 Hyalangium minutum | reverse complement strand
GTGCAGCCGTGGCGGGCCTGGGCGCAGCGGCCGTGGCGGGCGCAGGCGCGGGTGCCGCAGGGGCAGGCTTGGGCGCAGCGGCTGCAGTGGGCGCAGGCGCGGGCGCGGCGGGCCTGGGCGCAGCGGCAGCGGCTGCAGCGGCAGGGTTGGGCGCGGCCGCAGCAGGGTTGGGCGCGGCGGCCTTCGGCTCCGGGGCGCGCTGGGAAACGGCCGCGAAGGAGACGGCGTCGAGCTCCTTCAGGAGGAACGCGAGCCGCAGGATGTGGTCCTGGTCCTGGGGCAGGTCCACGAGCAGCTGCGCGATGGAGCGCACGCCGTCGATGACGGTGAGCACGCGGACCTCGTGAGGCGTGAGGCGCAAATCGCTCGGGGCCGCCACGCCTTCCGCCTTCATGATCGGAAGGTTCAGCACCGGTTGCAGGCGCCGCTTGAGGTCCACCGTGGGAATGCGGCGGACCTGCTCGCCCAACACCGCCCAGCGGTTGCCGAGCGGCATGGCCTTCGCCGCCGGCAGCTCCTTGGCCTCATAGGAGAAGGTGCCGGACTCCGCGCGCAGGCCCTTGTGGAGGATGGAGAGCGCGCGCTGGGTGAGGTGGTTGAAGGTGTTGGCCGGCTGCAGCAGCCCCAGGCCGAACAGCGCGGCAACCAGGTCCCCACCGAAGCGATCGCGAGCGCCCTCGGCCTGCTGGAGCTGCTCGGCGGAGAGCAGCTTCGCCTGGAGGAGCATCGTGCCGAGGGCATCCTCGGGATGCGACGAGTCGACGTACTCGGGGCTGCCCTTGCGGAAGTGGAGCAGGATGGTGCGGTCCGGCAGCTGGAGCGTGAGCAGCCCCGTGAGGGTCCCCGCCGAGATGCGGCCGTAGAGGGCGATGGGCGAGAGCTGCTCGATCGTGCCACGCGCGGGAGGCGCGGGAATCGAGGGCGTCGAGGCACTCACGGCTGCCGCGGGAGCTGGAGCGGTAGGGGCCGCACCCGGGACGACCGCAGTGGCAGTGGATGAGGGCCTCGAGGGCGCCACCGCGGCGTGGGCACCCGAGGGCGCCGCTACGTGGGGAGGCCTCGGGGCGGCACCCGCCACCGGAGCTCCCGGAACCGCAGGCTGAGGCGCCTGGGGTACCGCACCGGGAGCACCGACAGGACGGAAGCTCCCAGAGGGCCTGCCCGGCATGGCACCCGGGGGGACTGCGGCAGGGTGCACACCGGAACCCGCCATGGGCACACCCGCCTGGGGCGCACCACCCGGGCCCGGCCGGGGCGCACCCACCGGAGGAATGGCACCCGAACTCGGCCGGAGCGCGGCAGGCTGGGCGGGGGCCGACCGGGGCGCTGTGGCCTGAGCGACGGCACCGGGGCCCGCTGCGGGCGCGGCACCAGCGATGGGAGCGGGAGCCCCTGGGGGCGGAGCGCTCTGCCCCATCATCTCCGGGGGCACCTCCGTCCGAGCCATCTGCACGGTCTCGCCCGGGGCAATCACGTCTCCCCAGAGCTCTCGCGGGAAGGCATCGCGGATGTGCGGGAAGCGGCCCGGGAAGGCGAAGTGGAGCCCGTCCTCGGACACCTGCACCCGGCCCTGGATGACACCATTATCGAGGAGCAGCTCGATGGTGGGCAGGGTCAGCGGGCCCCACAGGGTGCCCTTGTCGTTGCGGATGAAGTACTGCCGGACGTCTCCCTCCGCCATGCGCGGTCTCGCTCCTTCGGAGTCACACCCTACCGCCACCGCCCCTCCGAACCAAGCGACCGAGCGGCCACGCCCTACGGTTTGCCGCCCTCCAGCACCGCCAGCCCCAGCATGGCCAGGCACGAGGCGTCCGCCTCCAGGGTGCTCGGCGGGTCGAAGCAGCGCACCTCGCTGTCGAAGACCTTGCATACGCCCTTCGGGGTCGAGGCGCAGACCACCCGCCCATACGCCGAGGCGCACGAGTAGCCACAGACCGCAGTGCCCTCGCTGCTCTTGCACTGGGGGGGCGGCAGGGAGCGGCCAAAGGCGCAGATGGCCTCGGGCTTGGGGTCGAAGCAGGTGACCCGGCCGCCCTCGGTCTTGCAGACCCCGAACGGGGTGGTGGCGCACTTCACGCCCTCGGAGCCCGCCAGGCAACGGTAGCCGCACGCGAAGTCCATGCCCTGGGTCTTGCACTCCATCTTGGGCGTCTCACGGCCGTAGATGGCGAACACCGAGGCTGGAGGATCGAAGCACTCCACCGCCTCTCCCCGGCCCCGGCACACGCCCGCGGGGGTGCGCGCGCACTTGAGCTTCCCGAAGTACGTCGTGCAGGCATAGCCGCAGGCGACCTCGCCCTCACCGGCCTTGCACTCGGCCTCGGGCAGCGAGCCGCCATAGGCCCGGACGACATAGGCGGGCGGGTCGAAGCACACCACCTGCCCATCCATCACCTGGCAGCGGCCCTGGGGCGTCTGGGCACAGCGCACCCGGAGCCCATCCGACTTGCATGCGTAGCCACAGGCGATCTGTCCATCGATGGAGCGGCAGTTGGGCCCCGAGGGGTCCGAGCCGGGCACCTGCGTCAGCAGCACGAGCACGAGTGGAAGGAGCGGAGCGGACACGGGGGGCCTCAGGGAGCAGGACGGTGACAGGAGGGATTGACGCTCAGGATGTGCCGGGGCGCAAGCAAGACGCCGGGCGGGCCAGCGTGGTACTGGGGCGCCGCCCGCGCGGAGGTGGGTCTGACCGTGGAAGTGACTGGCCTGGAACTCGCCTTGCTGTGCTTCTCGGCCTTCGTGGCGGGAGGGGTGGATGCCATCGCGGGGGGAGGCGGGCTCATCACCCTGCCCATGCTCCTGGCCACCGGCATGCCCGCGCACTACGCGCTGGGCACCAACAAGGGCCAGTCCGTCTTCGGGTCCTTCTCGGCGCTGGTGCGCTACGCACGCGCTCGCCTGGTGAGCGGCCGGCTGGCTTGGGTGTCCTTTCCGCTCGGGCTGATGGGCGCATTCGCGGGCACGCGGCTCGTGCTCTGGGTGAAACCCGAGGTGCTCAAGCCGCTGGTGCTCGTGCTGCTCGTCGCGGTGGCTGCCTTCCTGGCCTTCCGCAAGGGGCCGCCACCAGGAGACAGGCCTGAGCCTCCGCTGGCCCGGCTCCGGCTGCTCGGAGGTGCGGTGGCCTTCGTCATCGGGGCCTACGACGGCTTCTTCGGCCCGGGAACGGGCACCTTCCTCATCGTGGGCTTCTCCACGCTGCTGGGCCACGGGCTGCTGCGCGCTTCCGCGGATGCCAAGGTGGTGAACTTCGCCTCCAACATCGCCGCCGTGGTGCTCTTCGCGTGGAGTGGCAAGGTGCTGTGGCACGTGGCGCTGCCCATGGCTGCGGCCCAGTTCACCGGCGCGTGGATTGGCGCCCACCTCACGGTGAAGGGGGGGGACCGGCTCGTGCGCAAGGTGGTGCTCTTGGTGGTAGCAGCGCTCGTGCTGAAGCTCGGCCGGGACCTGCTCACGGGCTGATGCCGGGGCGTCAGCCGATGTGCACCAGCAGCGAGTGCCCGCGCTGCGCCACCTGGCTCACGAACTTGCGCAGCTCCGCGAAGTAGCTGACGAGCTCCTCCAGCGGATCCTCATCCTCCGGCGGGTCGTCCCAGTGGCCCGGGTAGATGTCGAGCTCCTGCATCGTTCCCGCGTCGAAGCGGCGCTTCAGCGTGTCCTGGGAGAGGGCATGCAACGCCTCGGAGAGCTTCTTCACCTCCGCCGGCTTGAAGATGCGCGCCGTGCCCTCATCCGAGGGGATGTCGCCCACGTCCTCGCCGCCGCGCACCAGGAAGTCCAGCGGGGCGGTGCCCTCCCAGGGCGTTCCCGTCATCAGGTACTGCAGGCCATGCCACGACTCGCCGATGTCGAGCTCCAGGAACCTCACGCCCTGCAGGTCGCTGAAGTCCTCCTCGTCGTCCAGGAAGTCCTGCAGCCGCTCTGGCGCCTTCACCAGCGCCTGGTGTTGGGCCTCCGTCGCGCTGCGCAGGGTGCAGAGCATCTCCATCGCGTGGACCTCGGAGCGGTTCTTGAAACAGGGAGCCCCGGATTACCACGCCGGAGCGGCACATTCACCTCTGTCACGGACTCGCGGCTGGCATTTCCCCCAGGACGCGCGACAGCGTGGAGAGCAGGGTGCTCAGCTCGACGGGCTTCACCAGGTGGGCGTGGAACCCCGCCTCGCGAGAGCGCGAGTGGTCCTCTTCCTGCCCGTAGCCCGTCAGCGCGACGAGTCCCAGCGGCTGGCCAGGGCGGAGCTGCTTGAGCCGGCGCCCCAGCTCGTAGCCATCCATCACGGGCAGGCCGAGATCGCAGATGGCGAGCTCGGGGGCGAAGCCCTGGGCCTCGCGGAGCGCCTCGGCGGGGTCGAAGGCCGCCCGCACTTCATAGCCCAGCAGCGACAGCGCCTCCGTGAGCGCCTCGGCGGCCTCGCGGTTGTCGTCGACGAGCAGGAGCTTCGCGCGGCGCTCGCTGCGGCGCAGCTCGGGGGCCTCTTCGCGGGGAGCGGGCCGCGAGGAGGCGTCCAGCAGCGCCAGCCGGACCACGAACTCGCTGCCTTGGCCCGCCCCCAGGCTGGAGGCGCTGACCTCTCCGCCGTGCAGCTCCACCAGGTTCTTGACCAGGGCCAGTCCAATGCCCAGTCCGCCCTCCTGGCGCGCGGCCGTGTCGGTGCCCTGCACGAACAAGTCGAAGATGCGCAGCAGCAGCGCGGGTTCGATGCCCCGCCCATTGTCCCGCACCCGCACCCGGAGGGTGTCCCCCTGGCGCTCGGCGCTCAGCTCGATGCGGCCGCCGGTGTCGGTGTAGCGCGCGGCGTTGGACAGGAGGTTGGAGAACACCTGCGCGAGCCGGTGGCGATCCCCCGAGAGCCGCAGCCCTGATTTCGGCACCTCCACGTGCAGCGTGTGCCGCTTCGCCTCCAGGAGGGGACCGACCATCTCGAGGGCGCGGGAGATGATGCTCCAGAGCTCCAGCGGCTCACGGTTCAGCTGGAGCTTGCCCCGGGTGATGCGCGCCACGTCGAGCAGGTCATTCACCAGCCGCTGCATGTGCTCCGTCTGCCGCTCGATGACCTGCCGCTCCCGGCGGAAAGCGACGTCGCCGGCGCGCAGCCGCATGAGCTCCAGGGCGGTGCGGATGGGCGCCAGCGGGTTGCGCAGCTCGTGGCCCAGCATCGCCAGGAACTCGTCTTTTCGCCGGTCCGCCTCGAGCGCCCGCTCGTGCAGTTGCGCGTTCTCGATGGCGACCGCGGCCCGCTCGGCGATAGCGGTGGCCAGCGTGAAGTCCTCCTCGGTGAGCGTCCGCCCCGTGTGGGCCAGCGTCGCGAGCGCCAACACGCCAATCATCCGCTCGCCGCGCATCAACGGCACGAGGATCGCGTGGTGCAAGCGGAGTGAGCGGATGAAGACAGTATACGGGTGGTCCGCGGGGAGCCGCTGGGTGACGGCGCTCGCGTAGTCCTTGAACAGGCGGGCCTGCTTCGTCTGGACCACCTCCGCCATCGGGTGAGTGGCCTCCTGGGGCGCTCTCGCCGCCCGGAATGCCGCCATGGCCCGCACCACTTCGTCATCCAGCGCGGCCTCGGCGACCCGCTCGAGCTTTCCCTCCACCGTGAGGATGGAGACCGAGCACGCATCCGCGAGGGTGGGGGCGAGGAGCTTCGTGAGTTGTTCGAGCGTCTGGGCGAAGTCCAGCGAGGAGGAGAGGATGGAGGAGGTCTCCGCGAGCAGCCGCAGCCGGGCGGCCTGACGCTGGGCCTCCTCCGCGGCGGCCTCCGCGGCCCGGCGCGCCTGCTCACGCTCGGCACTGTGACGGAGCCGCTCGGCGAACTGGCCCAGCTGCCGCCCCAGGGACTCGAGCAGCTCACAGGGAGCCTCCTCTTCCGGGAAGGGCGCGGTGCGGAAGAACTCCATGACCCCGACGAACTGCCCGCCGAACTCGATGGGGAAGGCCCCGCCCGCGCGGAGGCCCACCTCCACGGCCTCGGGTTGCCGGAGGAAGGTGCCGGCCTGGTTCAGCTCAGCCATGAAGAAGGGACGCCGGTTCTGCCACACCTGCCCGGGCAGCCCCTCTCCGAGGCGGAAGGAGAGCGTGGCGCTCCGCCGGGTGAAGGCGTCCTCGCCGCCAGGCGAGATGCTGTGAAAGGCCTGGAGGCGCAGGGCCTGGGTGCCGGGCTCGAGCATCCACAGCTGCCCCACCTGACAGTCCATGCCTCGGCAGATGGCGTGCAGGCACTCGGAGAGGGCCGTGTCCAGCACCGTGGCGTCGGCCAGCAGGCGGCTGAGCTCCAGCTGCAGCGTGTTCTGCCGCGCGAGCCGCCGCAGCTGCGACACATCCGAGATGAGCGTCAGGCAGAACTTCTGCCCATCCGGCAGCTCGATGAGGTTGGCCCAGAGCTGGACCTCGATGGGCCCTCGGTCCCGGGTGAGCCGCTTCGTCTCCACGCCCCGAATCTCGCGGTGCTCGAAGATCCGCTGGAGGTTGGTGATGAACTCCTCGCGGCGGTCCTCGGGAATGCTGGGCAGGAAGCGCCCGAGTACTTCGTTTTTGCTCCAACCGAAGATCCGCTCCGCGGCGGAGTTCCAGAACTGCACACGGCCCCGTGCATCCAGAATCATGAGGGCCAGGGGGCATGCGCTGGCGATCGCGTTGAAGGTTTCGCGCGAGTACGACAGCGCCCCTCGGGTGGCATCAATGAGCGCTTGGGGGTCCACAGGGGGCTCGAGCTTGGGCTGCCACCGTATCGTGGCGAATCTGGCCCCGGCGTCGAGCCTCGTCCGCCATGGAACGTTCAAATCTGAGCGGCACATCACCTCGGAACGGGTCCGAGGCGTGGCCTACAGCACCACATGCTCCTGGTGCTCGCCGAAGACGTCCCGCATGGCGTCGGAGATTTCACCCAGCGTCGCATAGGCCTTCACTGCGTCCAGGATGAGCGGCATGAGGTTCTCGTCCGGCGTCGCCGCGGCCTTGCGGAGCGCATCCACCGTCCGCGTGGCCGCCGCGTTGTCCCGCTCCGCGCGCAGCTTCTTGAGCCGCTCGGTCTGCGTGCGCTCCACGGTCTCGTCCACGCGCAGCAGCCCCTGCGGAGGCGGCTCCTTGATCTGGAACTGGTTCACGCCCACCACCACCGAGCGCTTCTGCTCCAAGTCCCGCTGCGCCTGGTACGCGGCCTCCTGGATTTCGCCCTGCGGGTAGCCCTGGGCGATGGCGCGCACCATGCCGCCCATGTCGTCGATGCGGCGGAGGTAGTCCTGGGCCTTGGCCTCCAGCTCGTCCGTCATCGACTCCACGGCGTACGAGCCGCCCATCGGGTCGATGATGTCCGCCACGCCGGACTCGTAGGCGATCACCTGCTGCGTGCGCAGGGCCAGCCGCGCGGCTTCCTCGGAGGGCAGCGCCAGGGCCTCGTCCCGGCTGTTGGTGTGCAGCGACTGGGCCCCACCCATCACCGCGGCCAGGGCCTGGAGCGCCACGCGCACCACGTTGTTGTCCACCTGCTGCGCCGTGAGCGTGCTGCCCGCCGTCTGCGCGTGGAAGCGCAGCATCATCGAGCGCGGATCCTTCGCCTTGAAGCGCTCCTTCATGATGCGCGCCCACAGCCGCCGCGCCGCCCGGAACTTCGCCACCTCTTCCAGGAAGTTGTTGTGGACGTTGAAGAAGAACGACAGGCGCCCGGCGAACTCATCCACCTGCAGGCCCGCCTTGAGCGCCGCCTCCACGTAGGCGATGCCGTCCGCCAGCGTGAAGCCGATCTCCTGGGCCGCCGTCGAGCCGGCCTCGCGGATGTGGTAGCCGCTGATGGAGATGGGATTCCACTTGGGAATCCGCTTCGCGCAGAACGCGAACATGTTGGTGATGAGCCGCAGCGAGGGCTCGGGCGGGTAGATGTACGTCCCGCGCGCCATGTACTCCTTGAGGATGTCGTTCTGCACCGTCCCCGAGAGCTGCTCCAGCGCCACGCCGTTCTGCTCGCCCACCGCCGCGTAGAGGCTCAGGAGGATGGGCGCTGTGGCGTTGATCGTCATCGACGTGGACACGTCCGCCAGGGGCAGCCCCTTGAGCAGCACCTCCATGTCCTTCAGCGAGGAGATGGATACGCCCACCTTGCCCACCTCACCGCGCGCCCGCGAGTGGTCCGCGTCCCGCCCCATCTGCGTGGGCAAGTCAAAGGCCACGGACAGGCCCGTCTGCCCCGACTGGAGCAGGTAGTGGTAGCGCTGGTTGGACTCCTCGGCCGAGCCGAAGCCCGCGTACTGGCGCATCGTCCAGAAGCGCCCGCGGTACATGGTGGGCTGCACGCCGCGGGTGAAGGGGTACTCGCCCGGGAACCCGAGCTGCTCGGTGTACTCGCCCGGCACGTCGTCCGGTGTGTAGACGGGCTTCTGTTCGAGGCCACTGGAGGTGACGAACGAGGGGTGGCGCTCGCCGCCCTTCGCCTTGGCCTTCTCGTAGACCTGTTTCTGCCAGCGAGCCTTCTCGTCCTTGATGTCCGCCATCACATCACTCCACGACTGCGAGCTTCGCGTTGTTCTCGACCGTCGTGCCCTCCTTGGCCAGCAGCTCCACCACCTTGCCGGCCTTGGGGCTCTTCAGCTCGTTCTCCATCTTCATGGCCTCCACCACGATGAGGCCCTGGCCCTCCTTCACCTCGTCGCCCTGCTTCACCAGCACCTTCACCACCTTGCCGGGCATGGGGGCGCTGATGACCTGCTTGCCCTCCGCGCTGAAGCCCGCCGAGGCCGCGCGCAGCCGCAGCCGCCGCTCGTCCGCCACGTCCACCCGAGTGACTTGCCCGCGCACCAGCACGCCCACCTCATCGCCGCTCTCCTCGAACTCGACGGGGTAGGAGGTGCCGTCCACCAGCAGGGACACCGCCCCGTGGTCCAGCGTGAGCGCGTCCACCGTGTACGTCTTTTCATGGAGCGTCAGCCGGTACTGGGTGCCCCCGAGGTGCTCGATGTCCACCGGCACCGCTTCCTTCTGGCCCTGCAGCTTCGCGAAGTAACGCATGGAGTGAGTGTCTCGAGAGAGAGAGAGGGGAGTGCTAACGCCGCCGGGTGCGCAGGCCCAGGCGCCACGGGGACATGCCCCCGGTGCTCGCCGCCGCGCCCGCCTTCTGGGGCAGGGTCTTCGCCTTCTTCTGGTCCCGCTGGTGCGCGAACAGCGTGCTCGCCAGCAAGGCCACCTCTTGCAGCTTCGGGTCATCCTGGCCGAGCAGCACGGTGTGCTCGCGCGTCAAGAAGCTCGTGTCGTAGTCGCCGCCGGCGAACTCCGGGTGCGCCAGGATGGCCGACAGGTAGCGCGTGTTCGTGGTGATGCCCTTCACCACGTACTCGCTCAGCGCGCGGCGCGCCCGGGCAATCGCCTCGGCCCGCGTGGGCGCCCACACGGAGAGCTTGGAGATCATCGGGTCGTAGAAGTTGGGCACCGTGTAGCCCGCGAACACGCCCGAGTCGTCTCGCACGTTCGGCCCGCCCGGCACCCGCAGGTACTGAATCTTCCCGGGGCTCGGCATGAAGTTGCGCGCCGGGTCCTCCGCGTAGATGCGCACCTCGATGGCGTGGCCGCGCGGCTCCACCGTCCCCGTGAAGGGCAGCTTCTCGCCCTCGGCGACTTTGATCTGCAGCGCCACCAGGTCCAGGCCGGTCACCCACTCCGTCACCGGGTGCTCCACCTGCAGGCGCGTGTTCATCTCCAGGAAGTAGAAGTTGCGGTGCACGTCCACCAGGAACTCCACCGTCCCGGCGCCCACGTAGTTCACCGCCTTGGCCGCCTGCACCGCCACCGCGCCCATCTTCGCGCGCAGCTCCGGGGTGAGGATGGGGCTGGGCGTCTCCTCCACCACCTTCTGGTGGCGGCGCTGCGCCGAGCACTCGCGCTCGTTCAGGTGCACCACGTTGCCGTGCTGGTCCGCGAAGACTTGAATCTCCACGTGGTGGGGCTTCTCCAGGTACTTCTCGATGTAGACCGCGTCATTGCCGAACGCGCTCATCGCCTCGCTCTTGGCGCCGCGCCACGCGGAGCTGAACTCCTGCAGGCTCTCCACCCGGCGCATGCCCTTGCCGCCACCGCCACCGGCCGCCTTGAGCATGATGGGGAAGCCGATCTCCTCTGCGTACGAGCGCGCCTGCTCCTCCGTGGGGATGGGCTCGGCGGTGCCCGGCACCACCGGCACTCCCACCTTGATCATGTTCTGGCGAGCGCGCGTCTTCTCGCCCATGGAGTCCATGGCCGAGGCCGGCGGGCCGATGAAGGTGATGCCTGCCTTCTCGCAGGCCCGGACGAACGAGGCGTTCTCCGAGAGGAAGCCGTAGCCCGGGTGGATGGCGTCCGCGCCGGACTGCTTGGCCGCCTCGATGATGCGCTCCTGCACCAGGTAGCTCTCTCGCGAGGGCGGCGGGCCGACCAGGTAGGCCTGGTCTGCCATGCGCACGTGGAGCGCGGAGCGGTCGGCCTCGGAGTACACGGCCACCGTGGCGATGCCGAGCTCCTTGCAGGTGCGCATCACCCGGATGGCGATCTCTCCGCGGTTGGCGATGAGGATCTTGCGAATCTTGGGCATGGGGGGCCCTTTAGCACACGCGGGCTCGCTGGAGCGGGGTAGTCTGGCCCCCTCCTGTTGCACCCCGGACCGTTGAGGAACCTCATGACGCTGCGCCGCTGGAGCCGTGCCCTGCTCGCCGCCCTCGTGCTGGCGGGCTGCAAGTCCGAAAAGCCCGCTGCCACCCCGGCTCCGGAGCCGAGCGCCCCCGCTGCGGCCACCCCTCCCCAGGCGCCTCCGCCTGCGCCCACTGCTCCTGCCGCGCCGCCCGCGCCCACGCCGGCTCCGGCTGCTGGGCCTACGGTGTCCTACCTGAGCCCTTCGGACCCCGAGCGCTGCCAGTGGGTGCGTCAATCACTCCCAGCAAGTGGGGAGCCCACGGTTCTCTTTGTCTTCAACGCCGCGTGCGACCGGTCCATGGTCTCCTGGAGCCCGGACGGCAAGGAGGGCGTGGTGTTCACCTGGCCCTCGGGCGAGGGTGAGCAGCCCAAGGCGTGGCGGGTGGACCTGGTCGCGCACACGGGCAAGGCGCTGGACTTGAAGACCCTGCCCGGAGGCGTCGGGGCGGGGGACCAGGACAAGCCGGCCATCGAGCAGATCTCTTTCGACAAGAAGGGGCAGGTGGTGGCCCTCGTCACCGACATCTACGTCACCCGGAAGACGAAGAAGGGGCCGGGTGGAAAGACGGTGCTGACCTTCGAGGGCAAGAGCTACGCGTTGCCCGAGGGTGTGGAGGGTTCTCCGGGGCTCGCGCATGCGTACCGGCTAGAGGACGGTGCCTGGAAGCACCTCGAGACGAAGGCCAGCGGCTTCGAGTCGGACCTGGCGCCGGGTACGAGGGAGCTCGACACGGTGAAGACGCTGCAGCCCGTGGCGAATGCGTCTGTGTCGTCCGATCGCATGGTGGGCGACGATGCTCCGGAGGCGGCGGTGAAGAAGCTGGATGCGGCCTTCCCTGGGCAGGACGAGTCCGGGCAGTGGATGCAGGTCTCCACGCCGGGCGGCACGGTCTACTACCGGGGATCGCAAGGCGGCGAGTACCTCTATCCCTCGGTCCCCGTGGCCTGGGAGCAGGGCGGAAAGCTGGTGGAGGTGGAGGGGCTGCTGGCCAAGAAGGATGACTTCCTGGGCATCCAGACCCAGGACGCGTTCCTGCTCATCTCCAACTACGGCGACCCGCACTCCGTTCAAGTCTGGGACACGAAGACGAAGGAGCGTGTCCTGTCCGCGGAGGGGGCTAGCGCTCCTGCCTTCTGGCCGAAGCCTGCCGGCCCGTAGTCTTTCTTCAGAGGAGATGCCTCTCATGCGCAGCGCCATTGCTCCGTTCCTGCTCGCCGGTCTCCTGTTGGGGGGATGCGAGGACGGGAAGCCCGTCACCGCTCCTCCCGCGCCGGAGAGCCCTCCCGCACAGCCGGCAGCGGAGAGCCCTGCTGCACCGGCAGCGGCTGCTGAGACCCCCAAGCCTCCGGAAGCGCGTCCGGCGCACGGCGCTACTGGAGTAGGGGACGAAGCACCGGCGGCTGAGCGCCAGGCGCCGAAGGGCACCGCCGTGCCGCCCGCGCCCTCCGAGTGGGGCAAGCCGGGCAGCCCGCGTCCTCCGGAACTGGAGGGGCGCAGAGGAGATGCCGGTGTCCCGCCCGGGACCGGCCCCTAGCTCCCAGCCGCGCTCCAGGTGTCGACGATCTGGAGCACCGGCTCGACGAAGAGCGGGGAGAACACGAGCAGCAGGGAGAGGGTCCACACCCGAGCCAGGGGCGCCCGCCAGCGCGCCACGCCCAGGGCCCGCTCCAGCCAGAACAAGGGAAGCTGGAGCACGAAGAAGACGCCCATTATCGCAGCCCAGCCCAGCCCCACCGCTGGCACCATGAAGGCGAAGTGGAACAGGCCGCTGACCACGAAGGTGAGCGCCAGCCCCAGCTCTGTGTGGCCTCGTCGCGCCACGGGGGCAAAGACGTTCAGCTTGAGGAAGCGGTGGACGGCCCGGTTCCAGCGCCGGCCCCAGAACTCGCCGATGCTCTTCGAGCGGATCGGATCATCGTGGAGCGGACGCGGGTCCACGCCCAGCAGCCGGTAGCCGAGGATCACCGCGGAGACGACGACCTCGACCGCCATATAAAGGAGGAGGGCCCCGGAGGCCCAGCGAATCGCCCAATAGAGCGAGCCCGAGAGGTGCTGGCCGCTGAAGTACACCCCGGCCCAGCCCGTGACGACGAGCGGCGCGCACAGGAGCAGGCGGATCAGCGCGGGCCGGTCCACGCCGGGAGCCATGCGGCGCGTGAAGCGGGTATCCACCAGCCCCACGGCATGCCACGCGCGGCGCGCCACGGGCAGGCGCCGAGGCTCGCGGACGAGTTCAATGATTCGGGCCAGGAACCACAGGCTGCCCACACCCAGGAAGGCCCGAAGCGTGGGGTAGTCGGCGGGCGCGAGGAACGGCACGACGAGGGCCGTGCCCATCACCATCAGCGCCAGGACTCGCCGCCACACAGGGCCGTCCGCCAGCAGCGCTGCGAGCAGCCCTGCGGCGTAGATTAGCCCCACGTAGAGGACGAGGAGCAGCACTCCTTCAATCTAGCACGCGCGCCTACTTGCGCGTCGCGGTGAGGTAGCGCTCCATCAGCTGGCGCGCCTCGCCCAGCTTGGCCTCGACGAAGCGATCCTCCTCGTCCGGCTCCGGAGGCGCGGGAGGCTGTTCCGCCGCGGCCTGGCCGTCCTCGCCGAAGTCCACCGCCGCCGCCAGCAGGTTGCGCGCCGGGTTGTTGCCCAGCAGGCGGGCAAGCACCGTCGTCTCCACCTCCAACCACTTCGCCGCTTGCCGCAGCACGTCGAGGAACTCGCCCTCCAGCGTCTTCGAGGGCCGCCCCGGACCACCCACGCACACCCGCGCGTAGCTGTTGGCCCGGTCCGCGTACAGCCCGACGACGCGATCGCGGAAGTCCTGCGCCAGCGCCTGCGTCAGCTTGTCCAGGTGCTCCTCCAGATGGCCCTCGCGGGGCTTCCGGGCGGTGGGCAGCGTGACTTCGGCCACGTGCCAGCCTGCATCCGCCAGCGCACTGTTGCTCTGGCTCCACTTCACTTCGGGGAGGGACTGGCCGATATCCTCACAGATGCGCTTGAGCGTCTGGCGCAGGGCCGTGAGGTTTCCTTCGACATCGGACAGAAACAGGATGAGGCGCGGGTGGGACAAAAGGGGTCTCCTTGGTGGGCTCCCTTCAAAGCCAAAACGCCGCCCGAGAATTTCCCGGACGGCGCGCGCTTGCTTGCTCTGCTAGGGGCCTCAGCCCGCCTTACAAGGGGATGTTGCCATGCTTGCGAGGCAGATTCTCCTGGCGCTTGTCCTTCAGCA
This sequence comes from Hyalangium minutum, assembly GCF_000737315.1. Lineage (GTDB taxonomy): Bacteria > Myxococcota > Myxococcia > Myxococcales > Myxococcaceae > Hyalangium > Hyalangium minutum. The sequence goes on along the minus strand of NZ_JMCB01000031.1, from coordinate 70,939 downwards.
TCTCCAGCGCCTGGATGACCCGGGCCCGCGTCTGCTCGGGGCGAATCACCTCGTCGATGTAGCCCAGCTCCGCCGCCTTGAACGGGTTGGCGAACTTCTCCCGGTACTCGTTCACCAGCCGCGAGCGCTCCGCGTTGGCGTCCGAGGCCTTGCCTAGCTCGTTGCGGAAGATGATGTTCACCGCGCCCTCCGGCCCCATCACCGCAATCTCGGCTGTCGGGTACGCGTAGTTGATGTCCGCGCGGATGTGCTTGGACGCCATCACGTCATACGCCCCGCCGTAGGCCTTGCGCGTAATCACTGTCACCTTGGGCACCGTCGCCTCGGCGAACGCGTACAGCAGCTTGGCCCCGTGGGTGATGATGCCGCCCCACTCCTGGTCCGTGCCCGGCAGGAAGCCCGGCACGTCCACGAAGGTGACGAGCGGGATGTTGAAGCAGTCGCAGAAGCGCACGAAGCGTGCCGCCTTCACGCTCGCGTCGATGTCCAGGCAGCCCGCCAGCACCGCCGGGTTGTTGGCGACGATGCCCACCGAGCGCCCGTTCATCCGCGCGAAGCCCACCACGATGTTCTTCGCGAAGTGCTCCTGCACCTCGAAGAAGTGCTTGTTGTCGACGACGGCCCGGATGATGTCCTTGATGTCGTAGGGCTTGTTCGGGTTGCTGGGGACGATGTCCTTCAGGCTCTCCTCGGCCCGGAACGGATCGTCGTCGCTCGGCTGGACCGGCGGATCCTCCTGGTTGTTCGAGGGCAGGAACGACAGCAGCTCGCGCGTCATCTGGATGACGGACTGCTCGTTCTCCGCCGCGAAGTGCGCCACGCCGGACTTCTGGTTGTGCGTCAGCGCGCCGCCCAGCGCCTCCTTCGTCACCTCCTCGTGCGTCACCGTCTTGATGACGTCCGGACCGGTGATGAACATGTAGGAGGTGTCCTTCACCATGAGGATGAAGTCCGTAATGGCCGGCGAGTACACCGCGCCGCCCGCGCACGGGCCCAGGATGAGGGAGAGCTGCGGCACCACTCCAGAGGCCAGCGTGTTGCGCAGGAAGATGTCCGCGTACCCGGCCAGGCTCTCCACGCCCTCCTGGATGCGCGCGCCGCCCGAGTCATTCAGGCCAATGACGGGCGCGCCCACCCGCGTGGCCATGTCCATGATCTTGCAGATCTTCTGTGCGTACGCGCCCGACAGCGAGCCGCCGAACACCGTGAAGTCCTGGGCGAAGACGAACACCTGGCGCCCCTCCACCGTGCCGTAGCCGGTGACGACGCCGTCGCCCAGAATCTTCTTGTCCCCCATGCCGAAGTCGCTCGAGCGGTGGGTAACGAACTTGTCCAGCTCGATGAACGAGCCCGGGTCCAGCAGCAAATCAATGCGCTCGCGCGCCGTGAGCTTGCCGGCCTCGTGCTGCTTGGCGATGCGATCCGCGCCGCCGCCCAGCTCGGCCTGCTTCTCCATCTGCTCGAGCCGTGCGCGAAGAGGGTCCTTCTCAGTTCCGTCCATGGGCATGGGGCGCCCTCTAGCACGATTGGGTAACGGGGGGCAGCAACGCCTCGACGGCCGTCACCTCCAGTCCGAACAGGGCTCGGACCTCGTCTAATGGGCTCTCCCACATGCGCGCCCAGGCCCCCCCAAACAGGGGCCGGGCCCGTTTCCCAAGCAGCCACCCGCGGACAATGGCGCGCATGCGCACGTCCCGCTCGGAGAAGGCAAACAGGAGGGTGTTGGCCAGGCCACCGGTGAGGATGCCTGCGGCGAATGGGCTGCCCAGCTGCGCCAGGCTGAAGGCCTGGAGCCCCAGCTCTCCGGCCACCTGGGTGCCGAAACCGGTGAGCACATGCCAGACGTCATGCACTTCCAGCAAATGGGCGCGGACGTACTCCGCATCCGTCCGGGCCGGCAGACGGGGCAGGACGCTCAGGCCGTTCTCCAGCAGATGGTCCGCGAAGGCCCGGCCGAGTGTCCCGGCAGGAAGGGTGCGCAGCGCCGCCACATCCACCGCTCCCATGCGCGGACGCTCGCGCAGGGCTCTGGCCACAGAGGGGATGTCCCAGAGGCTGTCCGTGAGCCGCCGCAGCTTCTGCGGAGGGACGAGCACTCCCGCCAACTCGATGATGTCCTCCAGCCGCTCCGGTTCTCGGATGGTGCGCGCCACTTGATATGCCGCTTTCACCATCCGCCATGGGTACCACATGACCCTGCCTCCTACCCCCCGACGAGCAAGGTAGGGCGGGGGTTGGAAATCGGCTCGGGCTCGGATGCTCCCGGTGCGGGAGAGATGACAGACGAGCGCTTCGCACTAGGCTGCGGCCATGAGCCCTGCCGATGCGGAGACCGCGAGGTTGCTCGAGAAGCTCGACCGCGTGCCTGACCTGCTCGAGGAGGCCCGGCGCGAAGAGGAGCAGAAGGGGGGCGACCGCTACGCTATCCGCGACCGGCTGGCCCAGGAGTACCGCGACCAGCAGCGGCCGTTCCTCCTGGCGCAGCCGTTCCGCCACCATGAGAAGTGCAGCACCGGCGAGCACGGGTTCGGCGCGGTGGACTATGAGCTCATCGTCCCCCAGGGGCGCGGCCTCTTCGGAGCCCGCGAGCGCTCGGCGAAGTTCAAGGCGCGCGAGCTCCACGAGGTCCGCGAGCACGGGGCCGCGCTCCCGCCCAAGCTGGCGGAGCTGCTCCGCGCGCTGCCCTGAGTGAAGTCCGGGCGGGCAGGGAGGCCCTCTCCCGCAACGTGCTTCCCACCCCAGCAGGATGGAGCTTCTCCGCAGGAGCGGAGTCTCCGAGGAGGTGGTGATGCGCAGCACGCGAGGAGCGTTCAAGGTGGCCTCATTCCGAGGCATCCCCATTCGCCTCCACTATTCCCTCCTCTTGGCGCTGCCGCTGCTCACCCTGGTGTTCGGCAGCGTGGTCCGCCAGGCTGCTCGGACGGCCTCCGTTCCGGTGGAGCTGCCTGGAGTGGTGCCCTTCCTCTGGGGGCTCGTGGTCGCCGTGGGGCTCTTCGCCTCCGTGCTCCTCCATGAGATGGCCCACGTCTTCTATGCGCTGCGCACCGGAGGCCGGGTGCGCTCCATCACCCTGATGATCGTCGGAGGTGTGTCCGAAGTGACCGAGCTGCCCCGGCGCCACCGGGACGAGGTCCTCATGGCGCTCGTGGGTCCGCTGACGAGCGTGGTCCTGGGCGTGCTGCTCATCGGACTCCTGGCGGTGCTGCCCGAGTCGCGCATCTTCACCCCGCGCTTCGCCCTCTCGTACCTGAGCGGGCTCAACATCTTCCTCGGCCTGTTCAACCTCCTGCCCGCCTTCCCCATGGACGGCGGCCGGATTCTCCGCGGGCTGCTCGCGGGGCGCATGGGCCTGGTGCGTGCCACACGCGTGGCCTCGGGGGTGGGCAAGGGCTTCGCGGGGCTCTTCTTCCTGGTGGGGCTGCTCACGCTCAACCCCTTCCTCTTCGTCATCGCCTTCGTCGTGCTCACCGGCGCCCACGCCGAGGCCCAGCAGGTGCGCGCCCGCGCCGTGCTCGAGAAGCTCCGCGTGGAGCAGGTGATGACGCCCCGTTTCCACGGCGTGGAGCTCGACACCTCCGTCGCGGAGGCCCTGGCAGACTTGCACCGCGCCCGGCGGCCTGCGCTCCCCGCCACCGAGCAGGATCAGCCTGTGGGCTGGGTGGAGGTCGCGGAGCTGCTCCGGGTGCCCGAGCCCGAGCGCGCCCACCGCACCGTCCGCGAGCTCTGCCGCAAGGCCGTGGTGGTGTCGCCCGAGGACGATGTCTGGTCCGCCGCTCGCCGGATGGTGGAAGCACAACCGCCCCTGCTCCTGGTGCTGGAGCGGGGGCGGCTGGTCGGGACGGTGGATGGAAACGACATCAACGCGGCCCTGGCGCTCCACCAGGCCTCCGAGGAGGGCCGGCCCGGTGGGTGGCCGCGCTGGCGCCAGGAACGTCCGGCCTGACGCCAGCGGAGACTGCTTCGCGGGTGACTACTTCTTGGACTCCACGCCCACCGCGCTCCAGCTCTCCTTCACCTTCTGCACCTCCGCCGAGTTGGCCCCGTACAGGTCCGTGGCCGCCTTGATGGTGGCGTCACGCGCCTCGGCGAACGTGGTGCGCGGCGTCATGTAGTTGGTCAGCGCGCGGCCGTAGATCTTCAGGCCCTTCTCGATGCCGATGCCGTCCGCCACCGTCTGCTTGGAGGTCTTGTTCGTGCCGCCCTGGCTCAGCAGGTAGAACGCGTTGTTGGCGATGCCGCTGGAGCCGTGGACCTCGGTCTGCTTCGGGTAGTTGCTGTAGTGGTCCACCGAGTAGCCGTCGCTCGTCGGGTCGTTCATGTAGCGCAGGGCGTCGTTCGGGTTGCCGTTGGTCGGCGTCCACGCGTCCTCGCCCACCGCCCAGTCGAACTTCACCGCCTCGTTCTGCTGGCTGGCGTACCACTCCACGCCGGTGCCCATGATGTCGCTGAACGCCTCGTTCAGGCCGCCGGACTCGCCGCTGTAGACGAGGCCCGCGGTGCGCTCGGTGAGGCCGTGGGTGATTTCGTGGCCGGCGATGTCCAGCGTGGTGAGCGGGCCGGCCGTCTTGCCGTCGCCGTCGCCGTAGTTCATCTGCTTGCCGTCCCAGTACGCGTTCACGTAGTTGTTCTTGATGTGGACGTTGGACTGGAGCTTCTCGCCCTTGCCGTCCAGCGAGTCGCGGCCGAGCACGTTCTTGTAGAAGTCGTACGTCATCTGCGCGCCGTAGTGCGCGTCCACCGCGGCCTTGGTGCGCGAGTCGTCACCGGCCTCGCCCCAGGTGTTGTTGGCGTCCTTGAAGGCCACCGGGTTGCTGGCCGTGGACTTGTTCTGGGCGTCCACCGTCACCACGCCGCTGCCGCGCGTGGAGTCGTCCAGGCTGTAGGAGCCGTCCGCGTTCTGCTTGGTGCTCAGGTCCACCTTGCCGCTGTAGAGCGAGGTGTCGTCGCCCTTGCCCGCCGGGGGAGTGGGAGGCTGCTGGTCCTCCTTCGGGGTGGCCGTCAGGCTCCAGCTCTTCAGCGTGCCCGTGTCGCGCTTGGCCTTGTCCTCCACGGTGAGCGTCCACTTGCCCGCCGCCTTCTCGCCAGCGAACTCCTTGGACAGATCGAACTGGCCCTTGATGTCATCCGCGCCGCCGCCCGCGCGGTCGCTGAGCACCGCCGTCTTGCCCGAGGGGCTCGTCAGCGTCACCTTCAGGTCACCGCGGTAGGTGTGCGCCAGGTCCAGGTCCACCTTGAGCTGGTCGATGGTGGCGTCCTGGCCCAGGGTGATCTCCGAGCTGGTGGTGCTCAGGTCCTTGATCTCGGCGTTGGGGGTGGCCGAGCCGGTGATGGGAGCCGCGGCCTTCGCGGCCTTCGAGGGGAGCTCGATGCCGCCCATCTGGTTCCACTTCTCGGCGACCTTCCCGGTCTCACCGTCGATCAGGTAGTTCTCGCGGCGGGGACGCGCGTCCTGGCTCGTGGTGTTGGTGAGCTCCACGTGGTAGCCGGTGTGGTACTGGCCGTCGGCGCCCTGGAAGACGACCTTCTCCACGGAGGGCTTGCGGTCCGTCTGGCCCGCGAAGTCCTTCTGGGCAACCGCCAGCGCGTCCTGGGAGGACAGCTTGGGCTCCTTGGTGCCCAGGCCCGCGGGGATCTGCGACGTCTGGCCGGTGACGCTGTCCATCTTGCCCTGCGCGTCCAGGTGGCCGATGACCTGCTCGCCGAACACCTTCACGCCCTCGTGCGTGCGGTCCATGCGCACGTGCGTCATGCCCAGCTCGTCACGCTCGATGGTGCGCGGGGTGAAGGCCTTGGAGGCGTCCGTCGCGGCGCCGCTGCCACCGCGCGACAGGGCCTGCGCTCCGCCCTGCTGGTTGAGGAAGTCCACGGTGGCCTTCACCGCGGCCTGGCCCTCGGGGCTCGAGGGAGACAGCGGGCCGGGCAGCGCCGCGATGCGGGCCGAGGCGCCCGTCAGATCCGTGGGGCCGCGCTTGGCTTGGGTGAAGCCGGACTGATCCACCGTGGCCTTCGGGGCCGCGGTCGGCGTCGCCTTCACGGTGTTGGCAGGCTGAGACTCGGTGGGGCGGGTGGTGGGGACAACGGGGGGCTGACCATCAAGGCGGCGGATCGTCACGGGAGACCTCTCGAAGTTGGGGGAGAAGAAGTGAGGGACAAAAGGATTATCGATTCTGGAGTCAAAGGTGTTGCTTCGTGCGCTGAAATAGGTGGAGGTAGGTGCAGGTAGCTGCGTTTCCCACCATTTTTCAGGCACTTGGAGAGCCACCTCCGGGGGGTTTTCCAGTGAAGCGGAAAGATTTCCGGGATGGTAGCACCCCCTCGCGGGCGGATCAGCAGGGGGGCCCATTTCTTTTTATTTCTTGAGGAGGCGGGAGACGCGCGCGCGGCGGATCAGGGCTTGCCGGCGGAGGCGGCCAGGGTCCACGTGGTGGAGAAGCGGTGCCCCCCTCCGGGCGCGCTGTCGAGCCACCCGGAGATGCGCTCACTGTTGGCGAGCAGAGGGCCCATCTCGGCGCTCGCGGCGAAGAGGCCCGCGAGCTGCTGGTTGGCCATGATGTCGAGCAGCGACACCTGGGAGAGGCCGCGCGCCACCTTCTTGGGGTCGGCGGTGAAGTCCACGGCGTGAGGGAGCTTCGCGGCGGCCTTGTCCGAGAGGGCGCCGAGCAGGGTGTTCACCACGGCCTCGTCATTGCCGAGCACGAGGTGCGAGCCCTTCTGGCGCACGGAGACGGTGCCTCCTTTGAGGGCCAGCGTGTACCCATCCGCGAGGGCCTGGGCGCCGGGGAAGTTCGCGAGGGGTGCGAGCGCCTCCTTGAGCTTCGCGGCGTCCTTCACCTGAGCGGCGACGGCCTGGCGGGGGGCGAAGAAGCGGCCCTCGGGGGTGCGCAGTGAGGCCTTCACCTGCACGCTGTCGACGAGCACGAGGAGGTGTCCTGTGAGCTGCTGGGTGATGGCCTCGGCCACGGCCTGGACCTGGTCGGGCGGGCAGGTGGGGCACACCTGCTGGACGCTGTAGCGCACGGCGCCCACGGCCTGCGAGAGCCCCGCGGGGGCCACCTGCGCGCGGCTGATGAGGAGGCCGTCCAGCTTCAGGGCGCCGTAGGGGCTGGTGGGCGAGGCTTGGAAGGGGGGCAGGGGGAGGCGGGTGGAGGTGCCCTCGGCCTGGAGGGTGTCCGCGGTGCCGTCGAGGCCCACCACGGTGGCGCCCTGGATGACGTAGACGGCGCCGGGGAGCTTGGTGAGGCGCGCATCCGGAGCGGGCGTCTTGCCCATCAGCTTGAGGGTGGCCTTGAGCAGATCGTCATCGTCATAGAGGGTGGCAAAGGAGCACGCCTCCTGGCCCTTGAGGACATAGCCGGCGCGGCCGGTGCCTCGGGGGGCGCTGGCGGTGGTGATGCCTTTGGCGGTGGTGGGCTTCACCGAGGTGGTGGAGGAGAGCGCCTCGAGGGCCTGGGTCTGGAAGGCCTGCGGGTCCGAGAGCCGGGAGCAGGAGACCTCGCCCCGCTCTATAAAGGAGATCGTGGCAGGGCTGGCCGGATCGATGCCCGCGGCGGTGAGCGTCTCCGGGCGCATGGGGTCCAGCGCGAGGAACGGGTGGAACTCGGCGCTCCAGGTGGCGGGGCGCGCGAGCGCGGCGTGCACCCCGGCGCGAGACATGAAGGCATAGAGGCCGGAGAGCTTGGCCGGCTGGGGGATGTGGACGACGGTGTTCGCCGAGTCGAGGGCGCGAGGCGCGGGAGCCGCCGCGAGCGTGGCGGCCAGGAGGAGCGAGAGCATGGACGAGGTGAGAGCAGCCGGGCTCCCACCCTGTCAAGCGCGACGGTCCGCCAGCGAAGACGGTGGGGGCTCGAATAAGCGGCGGCGAGGCGCGTCTAGAATGGCGTACACAGAAGCGCCGCTGGCGCGCAGCAACCCACCTTTTCGGACACTCCCATCATGAACCGATTCTCTTCTGCCCTCCTGATTGGCTCCCTCTTCCTCGCTGGCGCGGCGCACGCCCAGGACTGGCGCAACCGCCAGGAGCGCCGGCAGGACCGCCAGGAAATCCGCCAGGACAAGCGCGAGATTCGCGACGACCGGCGCGATCTGGCCGAGCTGCAGACCGTGCTGACGCGCTTCGACGCGGCGTGGGCCAATCGGAATGAGCGAGAGATGGCCTCGGTGGAGACCCGGCTGCGCGAGCTGCTCCACGAGGAACTGGCCGAGAGCCAAGCCGAGCTGCAGCGTGACAAGAAGGAGATTCGCCGTGACAACCGCGAGGTGCGCGGTGACCGCCGCGGCGACCTGTGGGGCAGGCCCGCGGCCTTCAAGGATGACCGCCGCGACCGGCGCGATGACGTGCAGGACGCGCGTGCGGAGGCTCAATCGCTGAGGACGCGGATGGCGATTGCCCGCGAGCTGTACCCTCTGATGGGTAGCCGCCACATGTATGACCTGCAGCGGACGCGCTCGCTGATCGTCCAGCTCATCAACCTCGGCCAGCAGGAGCTGAACCAGAACCACCAGGAGTTGCGGGAGGACCAGCGCGAGAAGCGGGAGGATCGCCGCGAGGACCGCCGCCGCTTCTAAGCCGTACCGGCTCCGGGTGGAGGTGCACTCCACCCGTGAGCCCCTTCGCCCAGCGGCAGCTCAGGGCTCGAGCTGCAGGGCGGTGGAGTAGAACCTCGCGGTGCCCAGCGCGGCGCCGCGAGTCACCCGCAGGTTCGTGGGCGAGGTGAGCGTGTGCCAGCCCAGGGCCGCACCGATGATGTCGTCCCCGGAGTAGGACGTCTCCCCGCTCCCCTGGCCGGACTGGATCTGGCCGCTGGCGAAGACCAGCGTGCGCGTCGTGTCCACGGACGTCACCGGCACGTTGACCGTCGTGGTGGACGAGCCCATGGTCACATTGAAGTGCTGCGCCCGGGCCCGCTCGTTGAACTGGATGCGCTCCCAGGAGATGGAGTTGATGGTTGCGGCCGCGCACCCCGTGGCCCCACTTCCGCGCGTGAAGGTGATGGAGGTGGGCGAGGTGAGCTCTCCGCGAAGGATGCGGTCACACATGACCGACGTGTTGTCGGCGCCTGTCGTCCGGTAGGTGAAGAGCAGCGCCGTGGAGCCCAGGTCCACGGGCGGCAGGTTGGAGACGACGAGCGAGGTGCCGTTCATGCTCCCCGTCAGCCCCCGGGTGACGTCGGTGCCCTGGTACTCCACGACCTGAACCGAGGCCGTCCAGCTCAACTGGCAGTCCGAGGAGAAGTTCAGGTCCACATGGTCCACCGCGGACATGGACGCGGTGTAGTAGTCATCGTCTCCCTGGGTGGAGCCGTTCTGCTCGGAGCTCACCAGCAAAAAGGTGTTCAGCAGGCTGGAGACGGGCTCGATGGGCAGCTCGGTCTCCGGCTCCCCGCTGCACTCGGCCTGCAGGTGCTGGACATTCAATCCCGTGGCCAGCTCCGCCGTCTGCCAGCGGATGAGGATCTCGGGCTCATCTCCGTCGTCGAAGTCGTTCCGGCTGCAGGTGATGGTGCTCTCGGACGTGAGCGAGCAGTTCAGGCTCGCGCTGTCGGGGCTGTCGTCGTCAGAACTGGCCTGGAACATCAGCAGCGTCTTCGACATGTCCACCTGAGGCGGAGAGATGGAGCACGTCACCCATCCCTCGCCCTCTTCCAGAGGGCAGCTGCCCGTGCGCACCACGGGCAGGATCGTCTCGCGCTGCGTCGCCGTGAGCAGCCCCGTGGTGGTGGACACGTTGAACGTGCCGCCCGTCTTGCTCCCGAAGTAGAAGCTGGTCCGCGCACTGCCCGCCGGGAACACCGCCTCCGAGGTGGCGGTGTCGCAGTCCGAGTCGAAGAAGAACACGATGCCCGAGCCCTCCTGCGCCAGCAGTGTGGCGGAGGTCTGCGTGGGCATCGGGGTGGCGTTGCCGTAGGCGTCGCGGAGCTCCAGGTCTACCCGGGAGGAGCAGACTCCGGCCTGGACAGTCTGAGGATCGCTGATGAAGACCAGGCTCGCCGGTGCGCCAGCCACGATGGACTCCGTCTGCTGCACGGACCCCAGCCCTGTGGCCGACACGGTGAGCCGGTAGGAGCGCGCCAAGGTGCCTCGGAAGTAGAAGGTGGCGCGGCTGGTGCCCGCGGCCATCGTCATTGTGCTCGTGGAGGTGGTGCAGCCGGAATCGCTGTAGAATCTGAAGCCCGCGCCCGCGCCCGGCTGCGAGACGAGGCTCAGGACCGTGTTGGCGGCCACCGGAGCGGCGCTTCCATTCGCGTCCCGGGCTTCGATGGTCGCGGTCGAGCACGCGCCCGCCGGAACCATCGTCTGCACGGGGGTGACGAAGGTGATCTGAGTGGGCCGAGCCGGCGTGCCGCCATCCGGCAGCGTGCCTCCATCCGTCCCGTCCGTGGGGCCTCCGTCGCCGCCTCCATCCGGGGTTCCCCCGTCCACGCCCCCATCCTCCACCGTGGAGCCTTCGGGCTGGCACTCGCCCTCGCGGCAGACGAAACCCGAGGCGCACTCGTCGTCCTGGGTGCAGGCGAAGCGGCGCGTGTCGAGCCCCGTGGAGCCACAGTCACAGCCCTGCACCGAGGCCAGCAACGCCATTCCCAGCGCGAAGAACCACCCGAGGACGCGAGACCGCGAGGCCCTCATGGGAACTCACCTCCGACCGTAACCCCCGTGGGGGCCGCAGAGACCGTCACAGGCGCGCCGAGCACCCAGAGCGTTCCTCCCACGATGGCCGTGGCACCCGCCACCCCGAAGAGGATGTTGGCCACCTTGGCGCTGGAGCGGGCCCGCTCATCAAGCGCTACCGCCTCGCGCTGGGTGATGCCTACGGTGACACCCTGCTCATTCACTGGCGCGTCCTCGAGCTCCTTCCGGGCGCTGCGCGAGCGCCACCCGAAGTACCCGCCCGCCGCACCCGTTCCCACCGCCGCCCCCAGGAGGGCATACGACGCGGTGCGCAAGGAGGAGTGACTCCCGGAGTCCTCGGGGTTCACCGGCTCGGTCAGGGCGCGTGCAAGCGCTTCCAGCCGGGGCGAGAGCTCCGTCAGGGGGGCCTCGGCGCTGCCCACCTGGGCGAGCACAGCCTGCTGCTCGTCGAGCAGCTCTGCCCACCATCGGATCCGTTCACCCTTCACCTCCACCGACGCCTGGCCGCCCACCAGCGGGCTCTCCTGCTCCGTCCAGGTGTTTCCCTCAGGGTGTAAGTGAAAGCGCACGGAGCGTCCCAGCTTCAGGACGTCCGAGGTCGCCTGCACGGCCAGACTCTCGATGTTGTGCCCGGTCTTCTCCGCGGGGGCCGTCTCGAAGCGCAGCTCGGCATTCTGATCAGCCACCCAGCCCTTGGCCTCGAAGAAGGGCGTCACCACCCGGGGGGCGTAGTCCCCCGTGAGCTGGTGCTCCGGGGCCAGGACCGCCAGCGTCTGGAAGGCCGTGCGCGCCTTGGCGGACTGGTTGAGCATGGCGGCCACCACGCCCTGAAGCTCCAGAATTTGCAGGAGCGTCTCCCGGTCATTGCCAGGGCGGGCGCGGGCCGCCTCCAGGGCTTTGGTGGCCTCGCTATAGCGCAGTGCTTCCAGAGACTCGCGGGCCCGGGATAGATCCGGATTGGGCGTTTGTCCCCACGCCACCGGGGCCAGGAGCAGGGCGAGGGTGAAGACGAGGAGTGGGGGGAGGCGAGACACGGAGGATCCATGTTAGTCGCTGCTCTGGCGGAGCGTCGAATTGACAGTCCCCTTCAAGGATGAAGAAAGTTCCCACGTGAGCAACACCCCCCACACCGAGGCCCCCTTCGAGGCCGTCCCTGCCGTCTGGCATCAGGGGCTGACGGTGGGCCGCTATCACCTGCTGGCGCGGATCGCCGTGGGGGGCATGGCGGAGATCTGGCTGGCCCGCCAGGCGGGGCTCAAGGGCTTCGAGAAGTTCGTCGTCATCAAGCGCATCCTGGATGGGCTGGGCACCGATCCCGAGTTCGTCGCCATGTTCCTGGACGAGGCTCGGATCGCCGCGCAGCTCAACCACCCCCACATCGTCCAGATCTTCGACCTGGGCGAGGAGGCGGGGGCCTTCTTCATCGCGATGGAGTACCTGCCGGGTGAGAACCTGGCCGCCATCGCACGCACTGGCGCGCGCCAGAGCCAGCCGCTGCCCATCCCCTTGGCGGTGCGCGTCATCGCCGACGCCGCCGAGGGCCTGGCCTACGCCCACACCAAGACGGGCCCGGACGGGAAGCTGCTCGGCATCGTCCACCGGGACGTGTCCCCGCAGAACATCCTCGTCACCTACGACGGCGTGGTGAAGGTGGTGGACTTCGGCATCGCCAAGGCGGCCACCCGCGAGAGCCAGACCATGGTGGGCCAGGTCAAGGGCAAGACGGCGTACATGTCGCCCGAGCAGGCCAAGGGCCAGTCCCTCGACGCGCGCAGTGACATCTTCGCGCTGGGCATCCTCTTGTTCGAGCTGGTGACGCGCTCGCGGCTCTTCCAGTTCTCCGATCCGCTCGAGGCGCTGCGGGTGGTGGCCAGCGATGACCCCATTCCCCTGGCGCACGAGCGGAACCCCGAGGTTCCCGCCACCCTGGGCCTCATCATTGCCCGGGCGCTCGCGAGAGACCCGGACCAGCGCTACTCCACCGGACGCCAGTTCCAGTACGCGCTGGAGGAGTGGCTGCGCAGCCAGCCCGAGGTGCCCGGTGCCGCCGAGCTCGCCGCCTACATGCACGAGCGCTTCGGCGCGCGCATCCAGGAGCGGGCGAAGATGTTGGAGGCGGCCCGCAACGGTGAGGTCTCCTCGACGGGCATCCGCCGCGCCGTGAGCAGCAACACGGGCGATTCCATGCCCGGGCGCGCCCAGGTGGATGAGGAGACCACGCTGGAGCAGTCCCTGCGCAAGCGGTCCCGGCTATCGATGACCGCCGCCGCCGTGGGCGGGCTGTTGTTGCTCGGGGGCATGGGCGCTTTCTTCGCCCTGCGCTCCGGTGGGTCGGTAGAGCCGGTGCCCCCTCCGGTGGCCACACCGCCCGTGGCTCCCGCGCCGCCGATCCTCACCATCGAGACGGATCCTCCCGGCGCGCTGATCAAGGTGGACGGCCAGGAGGTGGGGCACTCACCGCTGACACTCGACACGCTCAGCGTGGGCGAGCACAGCGTGGCCGCCTCGCTGGAGGGACGGCTGCCCGCGGAGCGGCAGGTGAAGCTGGCCAACCCTGGCGAGCGAGCCATGGTGCTGCTCGCCCTGGCGGTGGAGCCCGCCCCCACGCCGAATCCTCCTCCCACGTCCACCGAGACTGCGTCCCCCAGTGCTTCGCAGAGCCGGCCGGCGAAGAAGGCGGCCATGGGCAAGCTGACCCTGGACACGACGCCGTGGACCCGCGTCTTCCTGCGCAAGCAGCGGCTGGGAGACACTCCGCTCATCGACGTGCAGCTGCCTGCCGGGAAATACCAGCTCAAGCTCGTCAACGAGGAGAAGAACATCTCCACCGTCATCGAGGTGGAGATTCGCGCCGGGCAGACCACCGCGAAGAAGCTGCGGCTGTGAGCCGCCCGGGGGCGCCGGACAGCGCCTCCTCTATTCGAGCCGCAGGGCCTCGGCCGGATCGATCCGCAGCGCCCGGCGCGTGGGCAGGTAGCTGGCCAACAGCGCGGTACCCGTCAGCGCCACCACGCCGCTGGCGAAGGTGAGTGGGTCCGTCGCGGTGAGCTCGAAGAGCAGCCCTTCCAGCACCCGGGTGAGCGCGAGCGCTCCGGCAAGCCCCAGCGCCACGCCCACCAGCACCGCGGCGAGACCTTGCCCCATCACCATCCGCAGCACATCCCGGGGCTGCGCACCCAGCGCCACCCGGATGCCAATCTCCCGCGTGCGCTGTGCCACCGACCAGGAGACGACGCCCGCGATGCCCAGCGCCGCCAGCAGCATGGCCAGCGCCGCGAACGCGCCCAGCAGCAGGGCCCGGAAGCGCGGCTGGGCCACGGAGCCGGACAGCAGCTCCTCCGCCGTGCGGACGTTGAACACGGGAATCTCTGGGTCGATGCGCCGGATGGCTCCTCGCACGGCGGAGAGGACCTGGCCCGCCTCCCGCTCCGAGCGCACCACCAGCCAGTAGGTCCACACCGGATCCTGGAACTGGGCCTTGTAGAACTCCGGCACGGGCGCCTTGCTGGGCCCGAAGTGGTGCACGTCCCCCACCACGCCGATGACCTCCATCCAAGGGGGCTCCGCCGAGGAGCCCGCGGCGATCCGCTTGCCGAGCGGGCTCTCGCCCGGGAAGAAGCGGCGGGCCATGGCGCTGTTGATGACCACCACCCGGGGCTGGCCCTGGGTGTCGCGCGCATCGAACAACCGCCCGGACAGCAGCGGCAGGCCCATGGCACGGAAGTAGCCGGGGCTGCTCGTGCGCACCTCCGCGCAAGGCGGTGGCTCCGCGCCCTGAGCGCGCTTCTCCACCCGGACGGGCTGGCACGCCTCGACGTCGCTCAGCGGCAGCAGGCTCATGCTCCCGGCGTCGATGACTCCGGGCAGGGTGCGCACCTCCTCCAGGATTCTCATCGAGTTGGATAAGGCCTGCTCCGGGGTCGTGGTCCAGGGCCGAGGCGTGGCGAGCTCCAGCGTCAGCACCTGCTGGGGCTGGAAGCCTGGATCCACCCGCTGCAGCCGCCAGAACGTCTGCAGCAGCAGCCCCGCCCCCACGAGCAGCACGAGTGAGAGTGCCACCTCTCCCGCGACGAGCGCCTGGCGGGTCCAGCGCTGAGACCGGCCCGTGGACACGGAGCGTCCCGGCAGCCCGGCGGCCGCTTGCTGCGCAAGCCGTGAGCCCTGGAGCGCCGGGAGCAGGCCGAAGAGGAGGCCCGATGACAGCGACACCGCGAGCGTGAAGGCCAGCACTCGCCCATCCACATGCACCGACTGGAGCCGGGGCATGCCGTTGCCGCTCAGCGCGACCAGCACATCCGTGAGCCACAGCGCGAGCAGCAGCCCCAGCGTCCCACCCGCGAGCGCCACCAGGAGGCTCTCGACGAGCAACTGGCGCAGGAGCCGGCCCCGGCTCGCACCGAGCGCGGTGCGGATGGCCAGCTCGCGCTGGCGGGTGACGGAGCGGGCAATCAGGAGGTTGGCCACATTGGCGGTGCCAATCAACAGCACGAAGCCCACTGCGCCCAGCAGCAGGAGCAGGGCAGGGCGGACCTCCTGCACCAAGGACTCCGTCAGCGGCATCACCAGGACGCTCCGGCCGGTGTTGGTGGCAGGGAAGTCCATCTCCAGCCGCTGGTTGAGGGCATCCAGCTCCGCCTGGGCCTGCGCCACCGTGACGCCCTCGCGCAGGCGGCCGAGCACGGCGTACCAGCGCACCCCGCGCATGGAGGGAGGCTCATTCAGTGCGACCGGGTGCCAGATGTCCGGGGCGCCTCGGGGGCTGAACAGGGGGGGCTCGAGCCCCAGCGGCGCGACGCCGATGACGGTGCAGGGCTTGCCCGCCAGGGTGACGGTGCGGCCCAGTACGGACGGATCCGCACCGAACTGCCGCCGCCACAGGGACTCGCTGAGGACGACGACCTTGTCTTCGGGCTTGCCGCTCGAATCCGTCTCGAAGAAGCGGCCCAGCACCGGCGAGACGCCGAGCAGCGTGAAGAAGTTGTGGGAGACGCCCTCGCTCCGGACCTGCACCGAGCCGCCCTCCCCGGTGATGAGCGTCGCGCCGCCCGAGCCAGTCACGGCCAGCTCCTCGAAGCTGTGGCTCTGGGCCCTCCAGTCGAGGACGTCGATGGGGGAAGCGCCATAGTCATTGCGGCCCGCATCCCCGGCGAGCTGCGCCTGGGCCTTGTCCACGCCCCAGAGGCGCACGAGGCGCTCCGGCTCAGGGAAGGGGAGGGGCCGCAGCAGCACGGCGTTGATGACGCTGAACAGGGACGTGTTCGCGCCGATCCCCAGGGCCAGGGTCAGCAGCACGATCAGGGTGAGACCGGGCTGCCGAGCCCAGACGCGGAGACCGAAGCGAAGGTCCTGCCACATGGCGCAGTCACTCTCCCAGGGGCGAGAGCGCCCTGACGTCTCGGAGTGACTGCAACCCATGTGCCTGCACGGCGTGCAGGCGGGACCGGTGGGGAGCGAGGCAGGAGCCTGGGCCGCGAGCCCCAGGCGGACAGGCCGGTGTCCGTCTCTGGGACTTCGCCGTCCCAGGAGCGGTCGCCTTCACCGGCCCATCGTCGAGCGTGGCCGAGGACTCAGTGGTCGTGGTCGTGGCCGGGGCTGTGCACGTGGCCGTGCTCGAGCTCCTCCTCGGTGGCCTTGCGGACCTCGCGCACGGTCACCTCGAAGTGGAGCGTCTTGCCCGCGAGCGAGTGGTTGAAGTCCACCACCACCGTCTTGGGGCGCAGCTCCTTGACGGTGAACTCCACCTCATCCCCCTCGTCGTCCGTGGCGGTGACGATGCCGCCCGCCTCCAGCTCCAGGTCCGCGGGGAACTCCTCGCGCGGCACTTCTTCCACGGCGTCCGGGTCATACTCGCCGTAGCCATCCTCCGGAGAGACCGTGGCCTTCAGGGTGTCGCCAGCCTTCTTGCCCTCGAGCGCCTTCTCGAGGCCGGGGACGATCTCCTCGTAGCCGTGCAGGTAGACGAGCGGATCATCCTTCTCGCTCTCCTCGATGTACTTCCCGTCTCCGAGGTGCAGGCGGTAGTCGACGGTAACAACAGTGTCTTTGGTGATTTCCACGGAGCCCTCCTTTGGGCGCGGGAGCGAGGCGGGTGCCGTCTACCACAGTGGAGGGGCCCGTCCACGCGCTGTGTTCACGCGGTGAGCTTCAGTCCAATGATGGACGTGAGCAGCATCGCAAGTGCCCCTCGCGCCGCTAGGGGTCCCGGTGCACGGTGTCCATGGAGAAGGCCGGCAGACAGATGGCGATGTACTCGGCGCCGTTCGCCTCGGGGGTGCTGTAGCGGACCCACTCGCCAGGCTCGGTGATGATTGCCTGCCCCGCGTGGACATCCAACGTGCCGCCCTTGTGCTCCACGCGCAGCTGGCCCTTGAGCACCACGGTGAATTCCCGGAACTCGGGCGTCTGGCCGGGCTCGACCCAGCCGCCGGGGCTGCGCATGTGGGCCACGCTCAGCTCGCTCGTCTTCGAGTTGACCCGGCCGATGTACTCGTCGATCAGCTTGGGCTTGTTGCCCGCGGCCTCTACGCGGGTCGGGGCGGGAATCAGGGTGGGCATGGTTCTCCTCCTGCACTCCACCTGCCACGATTGCCCGGAAGCGGGCAAGGACTCCGTGACCTTCGTGCCGCCGGGCGCGGGGATGTACGGCGCTGGACGGAGGACGCCGTGAACGTGGTGCGCTCCTCGCGGGCGTGACACATTTTTTGCCCCATATGGCGACCTACCCCGAGTCGGCTCGCGACGCGGTGCACCAACTCCGTGAGCTTGCGGAGGCCCTGGCCGTTCCAGAGCGGCGTGCGTCGGCGCTGGCCGAGCTGCGCGCACTGGCCGAGCTGAGCCGAGGCCAACCCGAGGGCGCTCCGCTGCGGCTCGTCACCGTCATGGCGGCGGTAGGCTCCAGGCAGGAGCGGCTGGAGCTGTTGTTGCTGCCGTCCATCTTCGCCCCGGAGGACTGGGCGTACACCTTCCTCGAGGGCATGTTGAAGGTGCCGCTGGACGAGTACGACGGGAAGCGGCTGGTGGAGGTGGGGACGGGCTCGGGGTGGATCTGCATCGCGCTGGCGAAGTTCACGCGGCTGGCCCACATCCACGGCGCGGACCTGAACCCGCACTCGCCCTGGGTGGCCACCTGCAACGCGTGGCTCAACGGGGACGCGCGGATGGTGGCGCGGATGTCCTTCGGAGAGAGCAACCTGCTGCGCGGCCTGCCCGAGGGCGCGGCGTGGGATTTCGTGGTGGGCTGCATCCCCCAGGTGCTGCGCACGGAGGGGCTGCCCGAGGCGCCGGCGGAGGCGGACACGCAGGAGCTGTATGACTTGTCCAACTACACCGTGCTGCAGAACGTCTACGAGGACCACTTCGGGCTGGGGCTCATCGCGAAGCTCCTGGATGAGGTGCCCGAGTACCTGGCGCCCAGCGGGCGGCTGCTGCTGAACCTGGCGGGGCGGCCGGGGCGGCCCATCATCGAGCGCATGTTCACCCGGCGGGGCTTCGCCACCCAGGTGCGGGTGGCGCGGCGGGTGATGCAGGCGGCGGACACGGACATCCGGCCGCTGGTGGCACTGGAGCAGCGCACAGAGCGCGAGTTCGAGTTCTTCATGGAGGCGCACAGCGCCGAGCCCCTGCGAGCCGCCACGGCCCTGGGCTGGTTGCAGGTGGGCCACCCCATCTGGCACGAGGTGGCCGTGTGGGAGGCGAGGTTGGCGCTGCCTCGGGAAACGCTGGCCTTGCGCGCGGCGCTGCGGACGCTGGGAGCCTCGAAGCTGGCGGAGGAGCTGGACCTGGGGGCCGTGTCCCAGGAGCAGCTGGGCTTCGTGGCAGCGCTGGCGGAGCGGCTCACGCGCTCGCCGGTGATGCCGTACACGCACGAGGCGGGGGATGCTCCCTTCCGTCAGCTCGTGGCCCGCTACCTGGAGCGGTTCTTCGACTTGCGCCTGCGGGAGGAGGAGCTCTTCGTCGCGCCCGAGCGCGAGCAGACCGTCTACTCGCTGCTGCTGGCGCTGTGTGACCCTGGCGATGGGGTGCTGGTGTCGCGCCAGTTGCTGCCGGTGTACGCGCGGGCGCTGGAGCGGGCGCGGGTGCGCACGACGGTGACACACAGCACGCTCTCGGAGATCCGCCGGTTGCTGGGGGCGTTCGACGTGAAGGTGGTGTTCCTCTCGGTGGAGCGGGGCGAGCGCACCAACCTGGCGGTGCTCCGGGAGATTGTCGCGGAGGCGGCGCGGCGGGGCATCTGGGTCGTGCTGGACGAGAGCGCCTTCTTCCACATCACCAGTGAGGTGGAGCCGCTCACGCTCTTCGAGTTCCTGGCCCGCGAGCCACTGCCTCCCAACCTGGTGGTGCTCTACGGGCTCATCAAGAACGCGGTGTGGCCGGACCTGGAGCTGACGCTGCTGCTGCCGGTGCCGGAGCCGCTGCGAGGAGACCTCGAGGTGGCGGCGGAGGTGACGTACTCGCGCATCGGCACGCTGGCGCAGGGGTTCTATGAGCGCACCTTCGAGGAGCTGCTGGCGTTCCGCATCTCGTTCGCCGAGCCGGAGCGGCCCGCGGCGGTTCGAGCCCCGGCGGTGCCGTTGCCGCGCTCGGAGCGCATCAAGCGGCTGGCGGGCTTCCCGGCGTTCGCGCCCAAGGTGTTCCAGGAGGGAGACCCAGAGCTGATCCGGCTGGACTATGGCGAGAACGAGGGAGCCATGCCCCAGCCGCTCATCGAGGGAGTGGTGGCCTCGCTCCTGGCGCCGCACGAAGCGGGTACGCAGCATGGGCTGGCCGAGGCGGTGGTGGGCTTCCTGCGGGAGACGCGCGCGACGCGGTACGCGCCGGAGCACATCGCGCTGGGCCAGGGGGTGTGGCCGCTGATGCATCACCTGGGGGTGGCGCTGCGCCAGCGGCTGGGACGGGCGCCGCGCGTCTTCATCGCCACGCCCTGCTACGGGGTGCTGCCGCCCACGTGGGTGGCGGCCGGGTGCGAGGTGGAGCTGGGGCCGGTGGCGGCGCTCCAGGAGCGGCGCGGGCCGGGAGGGCCGGATGTGGCGGTCATCTCTCAGCCCTCGAATCCGGAAGGCTCCTACCTCTCGAACGAGGAGCTGGTGGCGCTGGCGACGTGGGTGGTGGAGCAGCGCGCGCTGCTGGTGTCGGACGAAATCTTCGGGCTGGTGAACCTGACGAACCCGACGGCGGAGACGGTGCACAGCCCGGTGACGCTGGAGCAGGTGGTGCCCGGGGTGGGAGCGCGCACGGTGGTGCTGGGAGGGCTCTCCAAGGAGTTCGCCGCGGGAGGCCTGCGCCTGGGCTGGCTGGCGACGCGGGATGCGGGGCTCATGGCGGCCCTGAACGAGAGCGGGCTGGTGCCGCCGGCCTTGGCCACGGCACGTGCGGCTGCCTGGCTCTATGCCGCGTATGCGCGCAGCCCGGAAGGAAGGCTGCTGTACCCGTCGCGCCAGCGGGCCCTGAAGGAGTTCCTCGTGAAGATGCGGCGGGACCTGGCGGAGAAGCGGGCGCTGATTGCCGGGGCCCTGCCGGGGAACGGGCGCTCGGACACGACGGAGGCGGGAGGACTCTTCCTCGCGCCCAAGGTGAGCGCGTGGCTGGGGAGAGAGGTGGACGGCGAGCGGCTCACGGTGGAGAACCTCCCGCGCGTGGTGTACGCGCACACGCACGTGGTGCTCAACGGCGGCCCGTGGTGCGGGGATCCAGAGCGGGTGCGCGTGGTGTTCTCGATTCCTCGCGACAAGCTAGAGCGGGCCCGGGAGCGGCTCCAGGCCTTCGCGGCCCGGCTCCGTCCCGGCAGCGCTCCGGTGGGGTGAGCGGCTCATGCTCTTGGTTGCCCCTCCCCAGCGGCCGAGACGGACGAGGCGCCCATCGCTTCTCTGGAGTGATGGGGAAGCGGAGGAGGAGCGGGGGGCGGTCACTCCTTTCTGGTGAGGAGGGCAGCCGCCGAGCCATGACAGTGGCCGGAGCCCATGTTGGTCCCGGGGCTGGTTTGGCCCCAACTGCATGGGAGGAACAGATGAACTGGAAGGCTTTGGGGGTTGTGACGGCGCTGATGCTGGGCGGGGCTGCGTTCGCGGCGGACAAGACGCAGCAGGGCCAGATGCACGGCCAGACGCAGCAGGGCCAGATGCAGCAGGGTCAGATGCAGCAGGGTCAGAAGGAGCTGACAGGCAGGGTGGTGGGGGTGAAGTCGGACGATCTTCTGGTCGAGTCTGAGCAGGGAGCCATCATCCCGCTCCGGGTGAGCCATCAGACGATGGTGGATGGCAAGGAGCTGAAAAAGGACCAGCGCATCGAGTCCCACCTGAAGAAGGAGTTCCAGCCGGGTGCCGAGGTGCGTGCCTCCTTCGGCATCGAGAAGATGGAGAACAAGGCCGTCTCCATCGAGCATAAGAAGTAGGCCGTCCTTCACGGCACTCAGCGGCGGAGGCACAGTCCGCCTGCCCTCGTGTGGCAGGCGGGCTCTCGAGGAACTAGCCTCCGCGCCATGGCTGACCGTGACGATCTGCGTCTCAACGAGCTCCAGCGCTACCGGAAGATGTCGAACCGGCTCGCGCTCGAGGTGCACAGCCACTGCGAGGTGCCCGCCGGGTGCGGTGGCGTGGTCCTCCGCTGGCGGCGCCCGGGGGCTCCCATCGGCATCTCGGTGTCCTCGTACGTGGCGGGAACCTCCCAGGGGCCTTTCCTGGATGGGAAGCGCCTCGACGAGCAGCGCATGACGGTGGAGCCCGGGGAGCATGTGCTCTCGTTCATCGTGGACAACCCTGGGGACGCGGGCTTTCTCCTCGTGACGGCATACCTTCGGCCTGCCATCTCCACGGCACGGCGGGGGCAGGCCAGGTCCCAGGCGGATGGCCAGTGGCATGCGGCGACGCGCGAGCCGCCCGAGGGGTGGCAGCTCCCCACGTTCGACAGCCCGGACTTCGTGCCCCTCGTGGAGAAGCCGGTTCCCGATCCCCATGGCAACGAGCGCTGGAGGTGGCAGCACCTGCAGCGCGACGCGAAGGGGCTGGGGCTGCCCGTCAAGGCGGCGCGAGCGTGGGTGCGCTGGCGCTTCCGCGTGGACATGGAGGGGTTCTCATGAGCCGCCCCTCGCTCGTCTTCATCCCGCAGCACTTCGGGGCGCTCCTCTTCGATCGGCGCTCGTCCCGGTATCTGCCCTTCGACAAGCCCGCGGCGGCCGTGCTCCGAGACATGACCGAGCGTCCGGCGGGGGACGTCATCGAGGCCGCGGCCCCGGAAGACCGGGAGGCTGTCGAGGGGTTGACCGTGGACCTCGCCTCCCGGGGCTACCTCCGCATGGACGGGCGCCTGGCGGCTGCGCGCATCGATCGGGAGCCACCTCCGGACCACTTGCTGGGCCCGCTCGCCGTGCACCTGGAAGTCGTCGGGGCGTGCAACCTCACCTGCACGCACTGCTTCGCCGGGGAGCTGCCGCGCAACCACCACCCGCTGACGCTCCAGGAGATGGATGGACTCTTCTCGCAGCTCGCGGGACTTGGCAGCTTCCGGCTAGGGCTCACGGGCGGCGAGCCCCTGATGCGCAGGGACTTGCTGGACGTGCTCGACTCGGCCACGGGCCATGGGCTCCACCCCTGCCTCACGACCAACGCCCTCCTCCTCACGGAGCGCATGGCGAGGGAGCTCGGGCGGCGCGAGCTGGTGTGGCTGAACGTCTCGCTCGAAGGCGCTCGCGCCGAGTCGAACGATGCCGTCCGAGGCCAGGGCGTGTTCGACCGGGTGCTCGACAAGCTCGAGCTGCTGGGCCGCCACGCGCGCTTCACGCTGGCCTTCACGCTCACCCAGAACAACCTCGCGGAAGTGGAGGACTGTGTCGCGCTCGCCCAGCGGGTAGGCGCGCACACCGCCGTGTTCCGGCCGCTGTATCCGGTGGGGATCGCGGCACGCACGCCGGAGCTGATGCCCTCCTTCGAGGGCTACGTGGATGCACTCGCCCGCTTGGAGCGGGTCGAGGCCGACAATGATCTCTTTGCCCTGGACCCCTTCAGCCCCTCGGCGCGGGAGGAGCTGCGGGGCGTGGTGAACCATGGCGCGGGATGCGGCGCCGCGAACACGGTGGCGTCGATCTCGGTGCAGGGAGACGTGAACCCGTGCAGTTTCCTGGGCAAGGCCTTCGAGTCCGGGAACATTCGGCAGCGGCCCTTCGAGGAGATCTGGCGCGAGGGCCACGCCTTCCGGCGCATGCGAGGTGGTGCCGAGGATGACCGCTTCACCGGAGGCTGCCGGGCGCGCGCGCAGTTCTACGCGGGCTCGGCCTACGCGGAGGATCCTTGGCAGGCTCAGTCCCGTGGGGAGCAGCGCCCCGAGCGCTGGCGCCTGCCTGTCCTCGATGCACCGAGGGAGGGTTCATGTCGGTGATCGATGAAGCCCTCGCTCGAGCGGAGGAGCAGCGCTCTCGGGGAGACTTCATGGGCGCGGCCGCGACCCTGGATGCGGTGGCCTGGAAGGACCGAGAGCGCGTGGTGCCGCTCCTGCAGCAGGACCTGGACCGGCTCGCGGTGAAGGAGCACGGGCTGGTGTTCCGCTACATCCCGGCGGGCTCGTTCGTGATGGGGAATGCCAATGGGGAGCCCGACGAGCGCCCCGCGCACCGGGTGACGCTCCCCGGGTTTTGGATGAGCGAGGCGCCCCTGTCTTGGGACGACTTCGCGCGGGTGCTCGGCTGGCCGGACCCGTATGGGCGCCCCACGGATGCGCAGTTCGCGCTCATCTCCGAGGCGTTTGCTCCCAGTCGCGCCCGGTTCGAGTACAGCAACGACTCGAAGATCCGGCTGCAGTACTGCGAGAACGAAACAGTGCGCGCCAGGGATTGGCATGCCCACGACACAGAGGGGCTCTGGACGCGCGATGGCCAAGTGATGACTTCTCAGGAGCTCTTCGGGGCGCCGGAGCGCACGAGCAACTCGCCGGCTCGCTTCGATCAGAAGCCCATGGTCGCAGTGGGCTGGGAGCTGGCCGAGCTCGTGGGACGCCACATGAGCACGGCTGCGGTGCAGTACCGGCTGCCGACCGAGGCAGAGTGGGAGCGCGCGGCCCGAGGCTGTTTCCGGGGTGCCTCGTACCCTTGGGGGGACGCGCCACCCGATGTCATGCGCGCGGACTTTGGTCACTTCGGCGCGTTCTTCTTGCGCCCCTCGCGCGTGTTTCCGCCGAACGATTACTTCCTTTATTCGATGGCGGGCGGTGTGTGGGAGTGGTGCGCCGACCACTACGACGCGTCCTTCTACTTCGACAGTCCCGAGGAGTCGCCGCTCTGTGTCCTGGGGGAAGAGATTCCCGATCGGGGGCACGTGCTGCGAGGCGGCTCCTGGGCGGACTGTGCGGAAGTGCTGCGCGTGAGCTTTCGCTCGGCTGACACGCGCGGGAGCTCACCGAATGTGGGCTTCCGGCTCGTGCGCGTGCCGGTGACGGGGTAACTCCCTACCGAGGCGAGGCGCTTGGGTTCCGGCTCAGCAGGCGGCGCAGCCAGGCCTCTCCGCTGACCAGCCCGATGCCCACGAGCACCAGCACCGCTCCCAGGACGAAGTTCAGCGTGAGGGGCTCGTCGAGGCGATGAGGAGGAACTCGGCGGCGAAGAGGAGGCCTGCCAGAAGCCCTCCCGGGAGGGTGCTCTGGCGCACGCCCTCCCAACCTCCTCGCCATGCCATGAGGAGGCCCACGAGCAGCGCCGCGATTCCCGAGCGCAGAGAGGCCTGGAGAACGGGGGCCATGTCGTGGGCCGCCAGCTTGATGGCCACCTGCTGAAGGCCCCACAGGGCGCACAGCAGAACCATCACTTGGAAGCTGAAGGCGTCGGTTCCACGGCGGGCGCTCATCGAAGGGATTCCTTTCGTGTGAACATGACCTGAGTGGCCTGCGGCTGCAGTGTCCACCGCTGGATGTTCGGACTGCCCCGTAGGGCCATGGCCGCCAGGCGCGTTCGTGCCAAGCATGGCGTATCCCGGGAAGGGGAGTGACCGGTTGCTCCCCTGGCTGGGTATGGGCTGCGCGCCCGGGGGGCTTCGTTCCATGCTGAACCTTTTCGACCTGCCTCGGCAGGCCTTGTTCGATCTGCAGTCACGGCTGCGACACCATCCCCTCGTCAACACGCTGCGGCATGTGTTGCCCGACAGCCTCACGTTGTCGAGTCCCGCTCCGCATGATCCCACCCTCGCGGACCCCGAGCGCGTGGAGGCCTACCGCCAGGCCATTGGCCGCTACGTGCGCCCCGGCCAGGTCGTCATGGATGTGAGCACCGGTGCCGGCCTGCGGACGCTCCTCGCCGCCCACCGCTCGCCCCGGAAGCTCTATGCCGTGGACCCCTCGCGCCACCTGGACACCGCCCGCTGGGTGGCTCGCCGCCACGGGCTCTCCGAGCAGATCGATTTCGTGCGCGAGCACCCCCAGCGCTTCATGCCTCCGGACAAGAAGGTGGACGTCCTGCTCCACGAGCAGATGGGGCCCGCCCTGTTCGACCGGGGACTGGTGTCCCAGTTGGTGGAGCTGCGGACCCGGCTCCTCCGGCCCGGTGGGCGAATCCTCCCCCACCGCTTCGAGCTGTTCATCGAGCCCGTCCAGCTCCGCGACGAGGCCTGCCTCCCCTTCATCTGGAGCCAGCGCCTGCCCAGCGTGGACTTCAGTTGCCTTCAGACCCTGCGCGAGGCCATGAGCCCCTCGTACTTCACCCGGCTCATCCACTCCTACGAGGTGTCCCACCTGCTGTGCGAGCCCGCACCCGTGCTCGTCTTCGACTTGGAGACCGTGCGGCCCGGAGACCTGACTCGCCACTTCCACGTCACCCGTCCCATTCAGCACGAGGGGCGGCTGGATGGCTTCTGTGTCTTCTACCGGGCAGCCTTCGATGAGGACACCTCCTTCGCTGCCTCGCCCCAGCGGCCGCAGAACCCCACACCGATGTTGCTGCTCCGCGTCGACTCCCGCGTCTTCACCCGCAGCCAGGTGCTTCACTTCGAGCTGGAGATGCCTGAGCTGGAGGAGGTCACCTCCTGGCGCTGGCACTTCGCCTGAGGAGGATTAGCTTCCTCGGGTGTCTCGTACGCTCTGTGTCCTTGTGATGCTGGGCTGGGTGGCTTCCGCTGGCGCCCAGGCCTCCAGCCGTTCTCCGCGTACCCTCGGAGGCGGTGTGTGTGGAACCACCAACTGGGTGTGTGTCTCCGAGTGCATTGACTCGAGCTGCATGGACCAATGCCTGCGCGAAGGCTGTGAGCAGGCGCTCGGCCGGCTCCGGGCGTGCACCGAGAAGGCCGGCTGTGCGGAGGATGACAGCGAGTGCTCGGCGCGCCTGTGCGGAGGCACGTGTCAGCGCGCCTTCGAGCCTGCTCCCAAGAGCCCGGAGAAGGAGAAGCGGGAGCCGTGCGAGGGCTTTTCCACGGACGGTCCGCCTCCCAAGAAGGTGGTGGGGCGCTGGGAGCTCGTCGCGGCGACCCTCAAGCCCGAGCCTCCTGGCGCGCCGGCCCGGCTCAACCCTGACCCTCGTCCCGACTACGTGCGGACATTGGAGGTGACGCCCTCCGGGTGCTTCATCCTGCGCACCAAGCTGGAGGACTCCGCGGTCGGCCAGGGGAACTTCCTCGAGGTGCGCTCGTGGGGCTCCTTCGCTGTGGCGAAGGACAAGGTGGTGCTCAAGCCGAAGGACGGGCAGGCCGTGGGCAAGGTGTGTGGGGTGGATCGCGTCATCGGCCTGTCCAAGGGGAAGTTCCTGGGCCCGCGCTACTCCTTCAGCGTCGAGCAGGACATGCTCACCCTCGTGGTGGATGACGCCTCGAAGAGCACCTTCCAGTTCCAGCGCACCCAGGCCCGTGACACCCAGGAGGCCGAGAAGCCGTAGGGCGTCCGCAGACCCGCGGAGGGGGCTCTCGTTCCCGGGAGACGGTGGCTGCCACGTTGAAGTACGACGGGGCGTGACGATGGAACGGCTGGCCAGTGTGGATGCGGCGTGGCTCCGGATGGAGGAGCCCACCAACCTGATGATGATCACCGCGGTGCTCTGGTTCGAGGAGCGCCCGGACTGGGAGCGGCTCGAGGCCGTGCTGCGCGAGCGGCTGGTGGACCGCTTCCCCCGCTTCCGTCAGCGGCTGGTGGTTCCCGAGGGCCTGCTCGGGGTTCCCTTCTGGGAGGAAGACGCGGCGTTCCGCTGGGACGCCCACGTGAGCCACCTCCAGGTGCCGCCGCCGGGAGACCGCGAGGCGCTGGAGGCGCTGGTGAGCGAGTGGATGAGCGTGCCGCTGGAGCGCTCGCGCCCACTCTGGCAAGCGCACCTCGTGGAGGGCTTCGGGAAGGGGGGCGCGCTCCTGGTGCGCATCCACCACACGCTCGCGGATGGCATCTCCCTGGCGCGGGTGCTCCTGTCGCTCATGGATGAGGGCACGGAGCAGCACTTCACCCCCGAGCCTTCCGCCCGCGAGGCGCCGCCCGCGCCCAGCTGGATGAAGCTGCTGCGAGGGGCCCGCGCGGTGGCCTCGGGCACCCGTGCCGCGCTCAAGCGGAGCGCGGAGCTCATTGCCGAGCCCATCCAGGTGGGGGACCTCGTGCGCGAGGGGGCCCGGGGCGCGGCCACGCTGAAGCGGCTGGCGCTGCTGCCCTCGGATCCGCCCACGGTGCTTCGGGGAGCGCTGGGCCAGGCGAAGCGTGCCGTGTGGTCGGATCCGCTGCCGCTGGAGCAGGTGAAGGCCACCGGCCGCGCCATGGAGAGCACCGTCAATGACGTGCTGCTCGCGGCGCTCTCGGGCGGGCTGCGGCGCTACCTGGAGGAGCGGGGAGGGCCGGTGGCGGACTTGCGCGCCTTCGTCCCGGTGAACCTGCGGCCGCTGGATGCGCCCATTCCCCGCGAGCTGGGCAATCGCTTCGGGCTGGTGTTCCTGGATCTGCCGGTGAAGGAGGTGGAGCCTCGGCGGAGGCTCCGGCTGCTCAAGCAGCGCATGGACGCGCTGAAGCGCTCGCCGGAGGCGGCGTTGACGTTCGGCATGCTCGGCATGGCGGGGATGGCCCCGGCGGCGCTGGAGAAAGCGGTGGTGGAGGTGGTGGCGTCGAAGGGCTCCCTCGTCATGACCAACGTCCCTGGCCCCCGGCACCCGGTGTATCTGGCGGGCACGAAGCTGGAGGGGCTGATGTTCTGGGTGCCCCAGACAGGCAAGGTGAGCCTGGGCGTGAGCATCTTCAGCTACGCGGGCCAGGTGACGGTGGGCGTCTCCGTGGACGCGGGGCTGGTGCCGGATCCCCACCGGTTGGTGGTGGCCTTCCAGGATGAGCTGGCGGCGCTCGCGGCCGAGGCCTCCTCCCCAGGGAGTGCTTGATTCCCTGGCCGACACGGTCAGGGAGACGTGGCATCGTGGGGGCATGAATTCCTCCCCTCGGTGTGCCCGGAGGTTTCGTGCCCTGTCGCTGGGGCTGCTGCTCCTGGCCGTGCCCGCGAGCGCGGCGGAGCCCCCGCCCGTGTTTCTGTGGGCCTGGGAGCGCCCCGAGCGGCTCGACTTCATCGACCCGGCGCGAGAGGGCGTCGCCTTCCATGCGGTCACTCTCCAGCTCTCCGGAGAGGGCGTGCAGGCCTACCGCCGCCGCCAGCCCCTCGTGGTGCCTCCGGGCACGTACCGGCTGGCGGTGATGCGCATCGAGGTGGCACGTGGCACTGCGCCCAGCGAGGCCCAGCGCGCCAGGCTCGTGAAGCTCATCTCCGATCAGGTGCAGCAGCAGGCCCCGGACGCTGTGCAGGTGGACTACGACGCCCGCGCCTCCGAGCGCCCCTTCTACCGCGCGCTGCTCCAGGACCTTCGGGCCGCTCTGCCCGCAACCCTGCGTCTGTCGATGACGGCGCTGGCATCGTGGTGTCTGGACGACGGCTGGCTCGACGGGCTGCCGGTGGACGAGGTGGTGCCCATGGTGTTCCGCATGGGCGTGGACTCGCAGCAGGTGCGCGCGGAGCTGGCGCGGCGAGGAGATTTCAACGGCGCTCGGTGCCGGGAGAGCGTGGGCTTCGTGGTGGATGAGCCCCAGCCTTCGTTGCCCTCCGGACGCCGCAGGTATTGGTTCAACCCCCGGTCCTGGACTGCCCAGGACCTGCAGCAGCTCCGGGAGAAGTCACCATGAAGTCCTTCTTCGCACGTGCGGCGCTGGCGCTCACCCTGGCCGTGCCCTTGCTGTGGGCCGCTCCGAGCGAAGCGTGTGGCCCCGACTGCTCGGAGCCCTCGCCCAGGGATGACCTTCAGGCCTGCATGGCCGGAAAGCTGGGCGATCTGACGGAGCACTCGCCGGAGTGCCAGACCGTGGGCTTCTTGCTGATGCGCGGCCTGGCAGGGCCGGAGAAGGAGCTCGTGGCGAGCATGCTGCCGCTCGAGAGCTCCTACCCCGGCGTGTACACGGGAACCTGGACGGACGCCCGCGCCAAGGTGCCCGTGCCCTCCGAGCGCGGCGAGATCGCCACCGAGGCTCCCTTCGGAGAGTACACATGGTTCTTCAACTGCCTCACGGGCGCCTTCGAGGTGGCCGCCCAGTCACTGGACGAGCGCATCGCGAAGCTGGGCGCCAGCCACCCCGAGGTGATCGACTGGGCGAAGGCGCAGGACGCGGTGTTCGCCAACTGTGGAAGAGGGGAGAAGGTGCTGCCAGCGCCTGCTCCCGCGAACGCCTCGGCCGGGGCGCGTACGGATCGCGCCTACCAGACGGCCGCAGCGCTCTTCTACGCAGGGGAGTTCGAGGAGGCGATCCGGCAACTGGATGCGATTGCCAAGGACGCGGCGTCTCCATGGCGTGGGTGGGCCCGGCTCGTGGCGGTGCGCGCCGTCATCCGTCAGGCGACGCTGGTGGCCCAGGCCGACGAAGAGAAGCGAGTGCTGCTGGAGAGGGCGCGCGAGCGGTGCGTGGCCATCGTGAAGGACCCTGGGTTGAAGGATCTCCACCGGCAGACGCGGCAGCTCACGTGGTTCATCGACTACCGCCTGCGCCCTGACAAGCAGCTCAACCTGCTGGGCCGGGTGCTGCTGGAGAAGCCGGACGACAACTTCGGCTATGCATGGCGCGACTACTTCGCACTCCGGAAAGGGCAACCTCCGTCGACGGATGAGCTGTCGTCGTTCCTCGACGTGTTCCGGGGCAAGGATGGCTATGCGCGGGCGGTGGAGTGGTGGAAGAAGACGCGCTCGCAGCCCTGGCTCGTGGCGGCGCTGAGCCAGGCGACGGGGAAGGAGCCGGAGCTTGCAGAGCTGCTCGCCCAGAGCGCCTCCATTCCCAAGGACTCACCGGCCTACGTGACAGTGCATGCGGCGCGGGGCCGGATGGCGCTCGCCCAGGGCCGCTTCGACGAGGCGCGAGCGGAGCTTCTCCCGTTGCTGGAGTCGGGCGCGACGACGTTGCCGCCGCTGACCGTCAAGCGCCTGTCCGAGGGCCTGCGCCAGGCGGCGCTGACCTTCGAGGAGTGGGCGAAGTACGCGCACCTGTCGACCTCGGAGGCGGACCGCTTCTTCACCTTGGGGGTGCCGGTGGCCCGCTTCAAGGACGCGAAGATGCTGGCGGCGCTGGACCCCAAGCTTCGCCGCGAGGTGGTGCTGGGGGGCTGGGCGCGAGCGGCGCTGCTGGACCGCTGGGAGGAGGAGAAGGCGCTGGAGCCGCTGGTGGAGCAGGTGGCGCCGGAGCTGAAGGAGGTGCTGGCGAAGGTGAAGGCCCGCGAGAAGCCCGAGGAGCGGAGGATGGCCGCCGTGTGGGTGTTGCTCAAGTCGCCGGGGATGTCGCCGAACGTGAGCCCCTATCGGACGCAAGGCGGGTTCGATTACGACATCTGCTTGGGGTCCGGCTGGTGCGGCGGAGAGCCCACGGACTTCTACCAGGATTGCGACGCGTCGAAGGGCTCCTGTGGGACGCGCTTCATCTCCGTGGCCGAGCGCCGGGAGGTGCTTGCCGAGCGCCAGGCACTGGGCAAGCTGGGCGAGTCCCCGGAGCTGCTCATCCAGTTCACGCTGGACTACGCGAAGCGCCACCCGGATGACGCGCTGGTGCCGGAGGCCCTGCACGAGTCCGTGCGGCAGACGCGCTTCGATCGCACCTTCTGCACCTCCTATGAGGAAGGGAGCAAGGCCCGCAGCGCTCTGTCGAAGCAGGCCTTCCAGCTGCTGCAGCGCAAGTACGGGAAGACGGAGTGGGCGAAGAAGACGCAGTACCACTACTGACGCGCGTCAGCTCCCGCCCAGCTCGTCGTAGCCGCGGCCCTTGAACTGCAGGAAGCAGATGCCGTGTCCGAACGGGTCCGCGAGCAGGGCGAGCCGGCCCCAGGGCTGATCCTTGATGGGGTGCTCCAGCACGGCGCCCTGGGCCTTGGCCCGCTCCACGGCGGCCTCCACGTCGGTGACGACGAAGTCCAGGTGGACGGGTGTCCAGTGCCGGCGGTAGTCGCGCATGGAGAAGGAGTTCGGGCTGGGCTGGCTGCCTGCGGGCTTGGCGAGCAAGTCGATGGGGGCCGAGCCTCCGAGCAGCTCCGCGCCACTGTCCCCGAACCGGCGCCCCACTTTCAGCCCGAGCACCTCCGTGTAGAACCCAATCGCCTTGTCCAAGTCATCGACGTCGATGCAGACGCGCAGCTCCACCATGGTTCGGGGCCTCCGGCCGGTAGCAACACCCAGGAGATTCCTTATAGGCTCAGGTGGGCATTCTTCGTCGCTTTTGGGAGTCCTCTGCATGGTTCGCGCCGCTGAGCAACTCACCTCGCTGGTGCCAACGGTTCTGCAGGCCTACACACAGGGCAAGAGCGTGAACTCGCGTTCGGCCCAGGCCTTGCTGCTGCGGCGGTTCGAGGAAGAGGCGCAGCGTCTCGCCAGCGCCCGGTTCTCGCCCCAGGAGATCATGCGCATCCGGCGAAGTGTGGGCCCCCGCGAGCGGGGACTTCGCGCCTCTCGCGCTGGCGACAACACGGCGGCCGAGCAGAGCATGCAAGAGGCCCGGGCCGAGCTGGGCCTGGAGGAGCTGAGCCCGGAAGCGCGCCTGCTCGTGACGACACTCCACGAGGCCGGGGAGGCCTACCTCCTCTACCGCACGGCGCGCTTC
Organism: Hyalangium minutum; assembly: GCF_000737315.1. GTDB lineage: Bacteria > Myxococcota > Myxococcia > Myxococcales > Myxococcaceae > Hyalangium > Hyalangium minutum. Next base: position 39,280 of record NZ_JMCB01000031.1, on the reverse strand, counting down.
GAGGAGGCGCACGCCGCGCTGCTGAAGTCGCTGGAGGCGACCAACACGCTTCAGGTGGCGCATGGCCACACGTTCACCGAACCGCGGCGCATCCACCTCGTGCGCAACCTGATCCACATGGAGGCCCGGCGGGGGCGTTTGGATGAGGCGCTGGAGCTGGGGCTCCCGCTGCTCTCCTACATCGAGGGGGATGCCAACGCCTGGCCGCTGTCGGCGCTCCGCGCCACTGCGGCAGTTCCCCTGCAAGCGGACGTCGCAGCCATGATGTTCGAGGATGTCCTCGAATCTCTGGCCGAGGTCCTCGCGCCCGAGGGTGCTGAGACACGGCGCAGGCTGGAGCGCTTCGGCCCGCATCTCCAGAGCGGCGCGTCGGCGTGCGCTCCGTTTGCGCGTCCCCACCAGTGGTTGCGGCTCCGGTGGCTGGCGGCGGAGGAGCGGGATGAGGAGTTCCTGGCGGAGGTCCCCGTGTTCCTCTCGGCCGGGCGCGGAGCCACCCCGTCCCTGTGGCATGCCCTCGTGCTGGAGCTGTACCGGCTGAGTGCGCGGCGCGGCGCGGCGCTCCGTCCGCTGCAGGAGGAGCTGACGCGGGATGCCCCCACGTTCCAGCATGTCCCCCCCGTTCTCCGGGTGGGCTAGGCATCCGGGCGCACGCGCGGCTCAGCGCAGCAGGGAGGCGCGCTGTTCGGGCTCCGCGAGGCGCAGCAGGCACGCCGCGACTCCCGCGTAGCCCACCATATAGGAGGGGCTCAGCAGGAACGGGTTCTCCGCCGGCCAGTAGAGGTGGCCTTCCTTCTCCACGGCGAACGCCTGTAGGAGTCCCACGAGCTCCTGCACCGCCTCGAGGTGCTCGGGCTTGCGCGTGGCCTGGTACACGTCCAGGAGGAACTCGAGGTTGCCGGACAGCCCGTGGCACTGGACGGGGTTGGCCCAGCGGGTGCCTCGGGCCACGGTCTTGAAGCAGCGCTCCACGACGGTGGCGGCTTCCGGGAGCGCCTCCAGCCGAGCGGCGTGCAGGAAGAACTTCCCCACTCCGGCCGAGCCGTGACACCAGAACGCGGCATGCGGCGCGGCGCCCGCTTGCGAGGGCCAGCACAGGCCGCTGCCGTCCTCCAGCGCGGGGGCTGCCTGGGCGAGCAGCCAGCGCCCGGCTCCGCAGGCGGCCTCGAGGAAGCGCTGCTCGCGCGTCGCCTCATAGAGGTCCAGCAGGGTGTCGGCAATGCCGGCGGCCCCGTGGGCGTAGCCCAGCTGGATGTTGCCGCTCAGTCCCTCATAGCCAGGAGGGATGGCCCACTTGAGCTCTCCCGCCTCCGAGCGCTGCGCGCTGTACAGCAGGGAGGTTCCGGCCGTGAGCGCGGCCTGGAGGTTCTCGGCACTGTCCAGCTCCCGCCACACCTCGAGGTGGAAGCGCACGCGTCCGGCCGTGCCGTTGAACACGTCCGGTGAGGCAAAGGGGAGGGGGGCCACGGCGCGGGCCCGCTCGAGCGCCGCCTGCACCAGCCCCTCGTCCTCCAGCGTGCGCCCAGCGCGCAGGAGCGCCAGCCCCACGCCCGCCTCGCCCACATAGAGCCCCGGGTTCGGTGGGCCTTCGGGCCTCGGCGCCTTCGCCAGCCACGCGGCTGCCTCGGCCAGCGTTGCGCGGTGGGAGGGCTTCTGGAACGTGGAGACCAGGGCCGACAGGGCCAGGAGGATGCCCGCGCTCCCCAGGTTGATGTCCCGCGAGGGGAGGCCCCCGTTCAGCGGGTGCCCATGATTCCAGAAGACGGCTCCGGTGGAGGGATCGCGCTGGGCGGTATGGACGAGCGTGTCTCCCAGCCGCAGCGCCTGGGTGCGGTAGAGGTCCCCGGGAGGTGCGGCGGAGGGAGCGCGGTCCGCGGGCGTGAGCTGGGCCGTGGTGGAGGGCGTCCCCATCTGTGCGAGCGCCTGGGCCACCTCTCGCATCGACTGGGGCGCGTGCTCCGGCGCCAGGCACCGTGTGATGAGGGCTTCGAGCGCGGGAGAGAGCGAGGGGTTGAGCCGGGAGAGAGGCCGGACGAGCAGCGAGCCGCTGGGGGCGTGCGAGGGCTCCGCGCCCGTGGCGGCGAAGTAGAGCAGGGCGCCGAGGGCGTAGATGTCATCCGCAGCGGTGGATGGCTGCCCAGAGGCCTGTGCCGGCGTCATGTAGCCGTGCGTTCCCTTTCCGGCCCCCTCCACGCGCGGCAGCGAGGCGCCATGGGCCAGCTCCAGATCAATGAGGCGGAGCTTTCCCTGCGGGGGGACCAGCACGTTGGCGGACTTCAAATCGCTGAAGACGAGCCCTCGCTCATGCATGCTCCCCAGGGCTTCGGCGAGCTGGCTCCCCCAGGACACCAACTGCGCCTCCGAGGCGAAGCAGCCGCGCGCCGAGAGCTTCTGGATGTGAGCGGAGAGCGTGTCGCCCTCAATGTCCTCCATGGCGAGGTAAGCGGACGTCTCGTCCTCGACGAACTGGTAGGGCGTGGGAAACCAGGGGGACGGAGCCAGGGCGGTCAGCACCTCCATCTCGTGGTGCAGGCGCCGGCGGCCCGCGTCACCGTCTCCCGCGGCGCGCTTCACCTGCTTGAGCACGCACTTGCGCATCTCCTTGAGATCAATGGCGAGGAAGACCTGGCTGCGGGCCGAGCGGTGGATGCTGGCCACCGTCGCGTAGTGTCCCGCGATGACGCCGGGGGCAGCCTTGGGGGGCTCGGCGGGCCCGGGCCCCGTGGTGAAGGGGTCTCTCACCCAGGGGGGAGGCGCGCGGTAGACCGACTCCCGCTTGTCTGGGAAGAGCTGCCCATCGGGCGCCTCGAGGATCTCCACCAGCTCGCCGATGGGCAGCTGCATGTGGCGGCCGCTGAAGCTGCCGTAGCGGTAGAAGACGCAGCTTCCCGGGCGCAGCTGCCGATCAGAAGGTATCTGGGGACCTGACAGGCCGCGCGTCGCCTCGTCGAGCCGGGTGGCCAGGCGCACCGCGTGTGCCTCATCCCGTGGGTAGATGGTCAGGAACTTACCGACCTGGCTCAGCCCGCTCCGTCCTTCGTTGAGATCTCCCAGCACTTGCTGCGAAGCGGCCACCTTGAACGCGGCCTGCTCCTCCAGCAACACGGGAAGGGCCTGGGTGAGAATCTGCCGGGAGGACTGCTCTCCCGCGGTGAGGTGCAGCTTCCACCCCTGTTTCGGGAGCGTCGAGTGGAGGGGGGTGACTCGGATCCACCCGCGCGACGGGGGGTGGAGCTGCCAACCGTCCTGGAAGCCAGGGTGCGACGCACATGCCTCTGAGATCAGCTCGAGGAATGGATCAGCGGTCACTTCCACCTACCTCCAACCCGCGGTGCAGAGGACAAAAAAAGAGCGCGGGTTCAGGGTTTTTACACCCTTTACCCGCGCTCGATACATTCGAAGCCTGCGTTATCCCTGGAGGACTAGCTCGTCCAGGAACAGGTCCAGAGGCAGGTCCAGGAGCAGTCAGCGATCTCGTCCTGGGACACGAGGGCAACTGCATTGGGGACACCCGCGGTGCAGAGAGCCGCAGCGGGGTTCATCTGCATCGACTGACGGAAGCTGGCATCCACCTGCGCGCGGTTCAGCAGATCCTGCACCTTGCTGCGGATATCCTGGATGGTCTCGTTCATGGGGGTCCCCTTGTGGTGGGTTGCCTCGGAAGCGTTCGAGGTGGATGCAGTAAAAATCAAACAAGACTGGAAGTCAATAGGACTTAGAAATTCTTTTTAATGCGGGAAAACGGGTCAGTCCCACCAACCCTGTCAGAGCAGTCCCTGCTCCTCGAGCTTGTTGTAGAGGGTGCGGCGGCTGATCCCCAGAAGGCGCGCGGCGAGGGTGCGGTTGTCCCCGGCGCGCTTCAGCGCATCCAGCAGGGCCTGGCGCTCGGTGTCACGCCGCTGGGATTCCAAGGTCTTCGGCTCGCTCCCTGGGGTCACCGCCGCCGGTGCAGTCGTGCTCGGGGGAGCGGTCTGAGCCTGGAAGCCCGTGGGCATCAGCCCCGGCTGCCGGGCCAGCTCGCGCGCCACGTCCTCGCCCGTGAGCGAGGGCCCGTCTGAGAGCACCACCAGCCGCTCCATGAAGTTCTGCACCTGGCGCACGTTGCCTGGCCATGGCTGGGCCTGCAGCGCCTGGAGCGCGTCCGCCGTCAGCGTGAAGGGCGGCCGCCCGTTGGCCTTGGCGTGCACCTCGAGGAAGTGCCGGGCCAGCGGCTCGATGTCCTCCGGCCGCGCCCGCAGCGGCGGTATCCACACCGGCACTACGTTCAGCCGGTAGAAGAGGTCCTCGCGGAACTCGCCCTTCTTCACCATCTCCTCGAGCGGCCGGTGCGTGGCCGCCACGAAGCGCACGTCCACCTTCAGCGTCTGCGTGCCTCCCAGGCGCTCGAACTCGCGCTCTTGCAGCAGCCGCAGCAGCTTCACCTGCACGTGCAGGGAGATGTCGCCAATCTCATCCAGGAAGAGCGTGCCCCCGTTCGCCAGCTCCACCCGGCCGGGCTTGCGCGTGGCCGCCCCGGTGAAGGCGCCCTTCTCGTAGCCGAACAGCTCGCTCTCCAGCAGCGTCTCCGGCAGCGCCGCGCAGTGCAGCTTCACGAAGGGGCCCGAGCGCCGGGGGCTGGCGTCGTGCACCACCTTCGCCGCCAGCTCCTTGCCCGTGCCGGACTCGCCGCGCACCAGCACCGTCGCCGTGCCCGTGGCCGCCCGTGTCAGCAGCGCCTCCACCTCGGCCATCGCCGCGCTGCGCCCCACGAAGGCGCTCGTCTTCAGCGGCGAGCGCTCCACGTCCCCCTGCGCCCGCAGCAGCGCCTTGCGGATGGTGAAGAGGATCTCCTCCCGGTCGAACGGCTTGAGGATGAAGTCCGCCGCGCCCGCCTTCATGGCCTCCACCGCCATGGGCACCGTGCCGTGCGCCGTCATCAGGACGATGGGCACATCCGGGTACAGCCGCGTCACCTCGCCGAGCAGCTCCAGGCCGTTCATGCCCGGCATCCGCACGTCGCTCACCACCACGTCGATGGGCTTCTGGCCCAGCAGGCTCAGCGCCTCGGCTCCGCTCTTGGCCGTGTGCACCGTGAGCCCCGCCTGCACCAGCAGCGCGCCGAGCACCTTGGCCACGGCGGGGTCATCGTCCACCAGCAACACGCTTCCCTTCAGCGGCTCGGCCACGGTGCTCCTTCTCCAGGGGCGGCAACGCCCTCGGGCGCTGCCGTACAGGGCAGGCGCAGGCTCACGATGGTACCGCGCCCCTCCCGGCTCGTCAGCGACACCTCGCCCCCGTGCGCCTCCACCACCCGCCGCACGAAGGCCAGCCCCAGCCCGCTCCCCGAGGCCTTGGTGGTGAAGAACTCGTCGAAGGCCCGCTCGCGGGTGCGGGCGTCCATGCCCTCGCCGGTGTCCTCCACACTCACCACCACTCCCGCTCTGTCCGTGCTCTCACGCTGCGTGCGGACCATCAGGGTGCCACCCTGGGGCATGGCCTCGCAGGCGTTGCGCACCAGGTTCTCCAGCGCGTTGGCCAGCAAGTCGTAGTCCCCCGAGCACTTCGGCAAGTCCTTCTCCAAGCTGTGCTCCCGCTTCACGCTGGCGTACCCGGTGAAGGCCTGGAGCGACAGCACGTCCTCCACCAGCTGGTTCAAGTCCAGCGGCCGGGGCAGCGGCTCCACGCGCCCGAGGCGCTGGTAGGTGCTCACCACCCGATCCAGCCGCTCCACCTGCTCCAGCAGCAAGTCCAGGAAGTCTCCCTTGTCGTCCCAGGGGCGGCCCTGCGCGTGCTCCTCCTTGAGGAACTGCGCGGCGCCCTTGAGCGCGGCGATGGGGTTCTTCAAGTCGTGCGCCATCTGCGCGGAGAAGCGGCCCAGGGTGGCCAGGCGCTCCAGGCGCTCGCGCTGGGTGACGAGCGCGCTGACGACCCGGCGCGCGGCGGCCAGCAGGGCGAAGGTGATGGCGGCGGTGCCCACCACGAGGGCGCCCTGCTCGGCGGCGAAGAGGCGGAAGACGATGAGGTAGGCCAGCACGCCCACCACCGCGAGCGTCACCGCGTACAGCGCCGCTTCGCTGGACAGGGCCTTGCCGAACAGCTGGAAGCGCAGGGCCACGGTGGCCATGACGGGCAGGCCCAGCAGGGTGCCCAGGGTGCCGAGCCGGGGCACGTTGAAGCCCAGGTCCGCCATTAAATCCGTGCCGGGCAGCGCCACCAGGAGCACCAGGCCCAGCAGGAGCAGGCCGGTGCGGATGCGCTCCTCCAGGCTGGGCGCCCGGCGCAGGTGGAGCACCAGCAGGGCCCAGCCGCCGCCCAGCAGCAGGGTGACGAGCGCCATGGTGAGGCGCGAGAAGGTGAGCGAGGTGGCTCGCACGGCCACCCACGGCGAGCCCAGGGCGGACAGCGCCACGACGGCGAACAGGCCGAAGAGGCCGTAGGTGGAGTAGATGAGCGGGGCGAAGCGGCGGCGCTGGCCGGTGAAGGCGAGGATGAAGTGCGCCGCGCAGGGAGCCGTGATGATGGTGGCCGTCAGCGCCACGAGCCGCCAGCCCTCCTCGCCCGAGACGGCATAGGCGAAGTGGGCGAAGTTCCACGTGGACAGGGCGATGGACAGCAGGGAGAGGGGCAGGGCCAGGGGGCTCTTGCCCACGCGCGCCAGAGCCAGCCCCGCCAGCGCGAGCTGTCCCGTGCACGCCGCGAGGCTCAGCCAGGCGGACTCGTTCATCCCCGGCTCCTGTTAATTGAAGCGGTTGCTCTTCACGGGCGAGTCCGTGAGGCTTCGGCGCCGGTGGCCCTGCTCGCGGAACAGGCCGCCCGCCGCGTCACCCTTCACCTGAGCCATGGCCGCCACCCGCTTCGTCAGCTCGGGCAGGTCCGCCAGCGCGGTGTCCTCCAACAGGGCGGAGGGGACTTCTTCGGCCAGCGCCTCCACAGTGCCCTCGGTGGGAGCGGTGCGCTCGACCTTCTGAGTCTCTGGGTTGACCCGGAGGCGCTCGCCCCAGGGCGAGGTGTTCTGCTGGTACAGGAACGTCGTCAGGTCCGCGGCGAAGGGAGCTTCCTCTGTCCACTGCGTGGCGTGGCTCCAGAGCACCTGCCCCGGCCGATGCGTCCTGAGTGTCTGGAGCAGCGGTACCTCCAGCGACAACACGTCATACGCGACGATGAGCCCGGGTGCGTCGCTGCCCTGCTCGGGCCAGGGCTCGGTGGGAAGGCCGAGCACCCGCGCCGTGGCGTGGGCGAGGATGGCGCTGTGCCGGTCCGGCAGGACGAAGACGCGCGGAGGCTTGCGCCCCGCCTGGTCCAGCACTGCCTCCACCCGCCGGATGCCCTCCAGGCACAGCGCCTGTGAGTCCTGGAGGAAGGCGTACCGCCCCGTCATTCCCTCGTCGAAGCCGTAGGGTGACAGGTGCAGCAGCACGCCGCCCGTCGTCACGAAGTGCCACCCGCGCAGGTCCTTCTTGTCGAGCGGCGACACGCCCTGGAGCGCATCCGCACGGGCGAGCATCTGGTGGATGCGCTCCTTCATGCCGGCGAACGCCTGGGCTTGCTCTTCCTCCGCTCCGGAGCGCGCGAGCAGCGACTCCAGCCCGGGTGCCAGCCGGCGCGTCTCGTCCACGTCCCCGGACATCAGCGCGTTGTAGGCCAGCAGGTAGCGGCACATGAAGCTGCTCTGGACGAGCTGCGGCTGGGCCTGCAGCAGCCGGGCCGCCTCCGCGTGGGCGCCCATGCCCTCCAGGGCGACGACGAGCTCCGTCACCATGGGCTCCGCGCCCGGGACGAGCAGGTGCGCGCGCAGCAGCACCGTGGCCGCCATGCCGTGCAGCGACTGCTCGATGAGCTGATACCCCAGGTTGTACAGCGCCTGGACGTCGCGCTCGTCCTGCGCGGCCTGGCGGACGATGGCCGCGAACTCCTCCCCGGCGATGGGCGTCGCGATGTCCGCGAAGAGCTCCCACGCCTCCTTCCAGCGCGAGGAGTGATCCAGCTCCTGAGCCCCCGGATACTCCAGCACGCGGCGGAACACGGAGAAGGCCTTCTGTGCATCCTGGCCGTCGAGGGCTTCACGTGCTGCCTTGAGCAGGGAGTCGTAGGTCTCTTGCATGGTTTAGAGCGCGCCCAGCCTCCGGGCTCGGGCGGGATCCACGGCCGCGGCCTCCCAGCGGCGCACCGCCATCTCGCGCTCGGACTCGGGAGCATCCGCGTAGTAGCCCAGGGTGTCGCTGAGCGCGCGGCTGAGCTCTTCAATCGCCGCCAGCCGCACGTCCAGCTCCTTGTGCCGCAGCGCCACCACGAGCCAGTCCGCCCGGCGGCGCGTGCGGTTCTCCGCCCACCACGCCGTCCACTGCCGGGGCTGCCGGCCCAGCGTCGCGCGGGTGATTTCGCGCAGGGCCTCGGCGGCGGCCTCGGCGCACATCTCGTCGTCGCTGCCCGTGAGGTTGATGAGGCCCTCGATGGCATCCCGGTCGTGCAGCGAGCCCAGGGCGCGTGCCGCCAGCGAGCGCCGCAGCGGATCGCGGTTGGTCAGCTCCTGGCGCAAGTCGCGCATCGCCGCGTCGAAGCGGGGCAGGTGCTTGAGCGCGGAGGCCGCCACGCGCGCGGCGCTGGAGATGTCCGGCTCGAGATCGAACAGCCCGCGCAGCACGCCGTCCACCAGCTCCACGTAGGCCAGGTTGCCCGCGGTGAGCAGCGCGAAGTAGCGCGTGTCCGGGTCTGCCGAGTCCAGCAGCGGGGCCAGCGCCTGTGCCGCGGACCGGCCCAGCCGGGACAGCGCGGCGGGGATGGGGCCCAGCTCATCCGCCTCGGGGAGGTCCACCACGGGCAGACGGCTCCAAGCAGTGGGGCCCGGGAAGTTCGCCGCCAGCACGCGCGCGCTGGCCTCGGGCGTGCGGGCCAGCTCGGCCATGGCGCCGGTGCGCTGAGCGGCGTCCGGTCCGGTGAGGCGCTTGATCAGCGGGGCGAAGTCCGGAGGCGGGCGCTCCTCGCTCGTCACGCGCGGAGGCATCGTCGCGGCGCGGCCCAGGGAGCCGCTCGTGCGCCCGGAGAACGGGCTCCAGCCCAGGCCCGCCACCACCGCGGGCGCGGGAGCTGGGGAGGCCGTGGGAGGAGTCCCCAGCGCCTCGGCGAGGTCCGGCGCGCGCAGCTCCGTCATCCGCTGCTTGCGGAAGAGGATGAGCTCCTGGAAGGCGCTCGGCATGTCCTGGCAGAACAGCATGAAGTCGGACATGCGCCGCTGGCTGATGGGCTTCTGGCCGCAGTCTCCGTACAGCAGCGCCACGAGCCGGCCGCGCACCTCCACCGGGTAGAGGAAGATAGCGCGCGGCGACTGGCGGCCGAACAGCTCCACGTAGTGCTTGCTGAGCGCGTCCGGCGGCAGGGGACCCGCATAGCTGCCCCGGGTGACGGCGACGGTGCGGAAGACGCTGCTGGCGTCGAGCGGAATGGACACCTGCGACAGCTGCTCGCCCGTCATGCCTTCGCCACGGGCCTCCCAGCCTCCTGCGGTGCCGCGGACGATGGCGAAGGCGGCCACGTAGTCGAACGTGCGACGCCCGAAGCGCAGGGCCACGTCAATGAGGCGATCTCTGTCCCGCGTGGCGTCCTTCAGCGCGGCGCGTGCCTGGGCCAGCGTCCAGTCTGGCGCCTCCTGGCTCGCGGGCGCGGCGGGCCTCGGAGGCTGCGGCGCGGCCGCCCCGGGCGCGAGCGAGGTGATGGGAACGGGCGCGGGGGTGAGAACTGCGGCCGCGCTCGGAACCGGAGCGGGCGTCGCGGTGGGAGCGGCCTCCGCCGTGGGCATCGGGAAGTCGGGCTGCGTCATCGGGCGGCGCGGGGCAGGAATCGCGGGCGCCGGGTTGCTGAAGACGAGGAACTGCGGCTCCTTCGGCATCGACGGAGCGGGCGTCATCGGGAAGCCCGGCTGCGTGATGGGAGTCCGCTGCGGCGTGGCTCCAGCGGTGGGAGCAGCTGCGGGAGCACGGGGGGCGGCCGTGCTCGCGGCCGGTGGCGGTGGCGGCTGGGCCGGAGGGGAAGCCGGAGCCTGCGGGGCCGGCATGTTGAGGCGCAGCGGCTCACGCGCGTAGGCCGGCGGAGGCACCGAACCTGCGGCAGGAGCAGCGGGAGCGGCGGGAGCAGCGGGAGCCGCCGGACGCGAGGCGTTCGGAGCCTGGGGCGTGGCAGCCGCGGGAGCCCCGGCCTGCATGTTGAGGCGGAGCGGCTCGCGCGTGTAGGCGGGCGGCGGAGCCGAGCCGGCCTGGGGCGTGGCCGGAGCGGCCGGACGCGCGGAGGGCTGGGGCGGGGATGCGGAGGCAGCGGGTGTGGGGGCCCCGGCCTGCATGTTGAGGCGCAGCGGCTCGCGCGTGTAAGCGGGTGGCGGAACCGAGCCGGCCGGAGGCGCTGCCGCCGCAGGCGCGGAAGCGGCGGGCGCGGCAGGTGCGGCGCTTCCACCCTGCTTCTCGAGGGAGACGGGCTCCTGGGCCACCGAGCGCGCCATCCGCTCCAGCGCCTCGGGCGTGAGCCCACTCTCCTCGGCCTCCTCCATGGCTTCGGGCGGAGGTGGCGGAGGCATGGCGGGAGCGGCAGGCGCCAGCGTGGGCGCGGCGGCCGTGGACGGCTTGTTGAGCGCAGCCAGCAGGCTCGAGAAGCGCTCGGGGAGCGGCTGCTTGTAGACGGAGGCGATCCACTCGCGGACGCGCACCTCCGTGGCCACCCACAGCTCCAGCGGCTTGCCGAGCAGGAAGCCCACCTCGTCCAGCTCTTTGCGCGGCACCGGGAAGCCACACGCCACGTGGAGCGTGTTGCCGTCCAGCGACAGTGGCACCACGCACAGCCGCTCGGCAATCTTCGGAGGGATGAGGGTGGCGACCTCGGCGTTCGGCTCGAAGTCCGCGAGGTTCACCGGGCGGAAGGCGGAGGCCTCGCCCAGCAGGTTCAGCAGATCAGCCTCGCGCAGCCGGCCCGTCTCCAGCAGGACGGTGTCGATGAGCCCGCCCTTGGACTGCTGCTGGCGCAGGGCGGCATCGACCGTCTCCTGCGGGAGGAGGCCGCGCGCAACCAGGAGTTGGGCGAGTCGGGCAGGCATGAAGGACGCGGCATCTTACGGCCGCGGCCGCAAGGCACAATGGCGGTGGTGGATCAGCTGGGTTGAACGACGAAGGTGGACGTCAGCTTGTCATGCAGAGTCTGCCCGCGTCTGTCGAACAGGGCCATCCAGAAGCCTCCGAGGAAGAGGCCAAAGGACACGACAGAGAGCAACGCCCGCACAATGGCGCGCGAGGGAGCCGGGGCCAGTCCGTGGGTATCCACCAGCCGCAGCCCCAGCAACAGCCGTCCGAGTGTCCGGCCATTCCACAAGAAGGCCGCCACCGCACAGTACACCGTCGCGAGCACCAAGAGGAGGATGAAGCCGGGCAGGAGCACGGATTTCAGCGCGTGCATCCAGGCGGCCATGGCGTCCAGCGGGGTAAGACCCTGGGAGGACGGCGACTTCACCCCGGCGATGGACGAGGCCAGGAAGATGTAGAGCGAAGCCACACCCACCAGGGCGGCGGTGTCGATGGTGAAGGACAGGAGGCGGCGCCACAGCGAGGCGGGGCGCGCGTGGACCTCGTGGAGCTCGTCGCCCGTGGAACCCGACTTCTGGGGTCGGGCCTTGGCCGAGGCCGCGGAGGCCTCCGCCGTGCGGGGCGCCGCCGGGGGAATCGGCAGACGGGACGGGGCCGCGAAGGTCACCACCGCGGCGGGAGCCGTGGGCTGGCGGGGGATGGGCAGCGAGCCGGTGGCCGGAGCCTCCGCGGGCGGCGGAGCCACGAAGTGCGGGTTGCCGGGCGCGGTCGAGTCCGGATCATCCAGGGACGTCTGAGCGGCGACAGCCGGAGCGGGCACCTCCGCCGCCACGGGCGCCGGGGCGGCGACTGTCTTCGGCACGGGCATGCCGGGCAGCGTGTCGGGAAGGGTCTGATCTGGATCCCCCAGCGCGACGCTCGAGGGGAGCGCGACACCGGTGGGACCGCGCGGGGCCGCGTGAGGCGGCGGGCTGGCCGGGGCCGCCATCGGAGTGGGCACGGGCAGCCGCTGCGGCGGCGTCATGGCGCGAGGCGTTGCCACCTGCGGCGCGGGCATGGGCATGGGCGTCGGGCTGCGCTGCGCCGGACGCATGGCGGGAGGCACTGCGGCCTGTGGCGGAGGAGGCGGTGCGGCCGGACGCGCGGGCATCCCCGGTGGCGAGGCCGTAGGGGCGCGCTCCAGCTCCGCGAAGCTGGGGACGGCGCCTCCGGACACCGCAGGGGTGCTCTCCGGGGTTCGGCTGCGGCGGTCGATCTGGATGTCCTTGTTGAGCAAGCTGGGCACGCCGGGGGCGGCGGGCTGGCTCGCGGCAGCAGCAGCGCAGGTGGGGCATTCACCCACAGGCGGCAGGGCGGCTCCGCATTTCAGGCACTTGGACAACGCATCCTCCAGGTAGCGACGGCAGGTGCTACATGAAAGGACGTCCCTGGGACTTGGGCAAGAAAAGCGCGAGCCCCTGCGGTTCCTTGGTTGAGGAACCACCAGGGGCTCACCCCACGCCGTCACCCCCTCCGTTCGATAGGGGACGTGTGGATTCACTCACTCAGGCATGGATGCGGCGCCGGCCGGTGGCTCCCACCAGGAGGAGCACGACGATGGCGCCGGCCACGGACATCAGCAGGCCCGACGGGTGCAGGTCGAAAAGGCGCCCATCGCGCACGAAGAGAGATCCGATGAGGCCACCCACGAGCGAGCCGACCATACCCAGCAGCGTCGTCGCCAGGAGCCCCATGCTCTGACGGCCCGGCAGGATGGCGCGAGCGATGAGACCGGCGATGAGACCGATGATGATGAAGGCAATGATACCCATGAAGAGTTTCTCCTTGCGCGGGGGCCGTGTGTGGCCCCGGACGCAGGAAAAGTAGGAATGGCGACGAGGGAGCGGCAGTTGGGTACGAGCAGGGCGCTTGCTTCCCTGGCTGCTATCCGAGCTCTCCATCGAGGTGGGCCATCACGGCGAGCGCCGCCAGCGCCGCGGTTTCCGTGCGGAGGATGAGGGAGCCCAGGGTGACACCGCGTGCACCCAGTGCGACGAGCGCGGCCACCTCTTCGCGCGCGAGTCCTCCCTCGGGCCCCACCACCAGCGCCACGGGTGCTCCGGGAGCGCAGGCGCGGAAGGCTTCACCCAGGGGGACGGCGTTCTCCTCTTCGTCCAGCACCAGCAGCGCGGTGCTGGGCGCGAGCGCACGCGCGGCCTCCAGCAGCGGCTGGGGGGTGTGAACGCGGGGCACGTCGCTGCGCCGGCACTGGCGCGCGGCCTCCTCGACAATCTTGGTCCACCGCGCGGTGCGCTCCTCGGCGCGCTTGGGCTCCAGCTTCACCACGCTGCGCTCGGTGGCCACGGGGTAGAAGGCGGCCGCGCCCAGCTCGGTGCCCTTCTGGAGGACGAGCTCGAGCTTGTCGCCCTTGGGCAGCCCCTGCAGCACGCTCACGGGACGGCGGGGAGGCGCGGTGCGCACGGGCCCCAGCGCGAGGTGGACTTCCTCGGCCTCCACGCGGGTGACGCGCGCGTCGAAGGAGCGGCCCGTGCCGTCGAACACCTCCAGCTCGGCGCCCTCGGCGAGCCGGAGGACGTGGAGCAGGTAGTGGCGGCGATCGCCCGTGAGCACCACCTCGGCGGGAGCAGGCGCGGGGACTGGGACGAAGAGGCGGACCACGGGAAGTTCCCTTCGGGGACGGCAGGCAGGTGAGGGCCCGAGTTCAGCAGGAAGCCAGCGCTCCCACCAGCGTCTGCTCCACGCATCCTTGTGTGCTAAGGCCGTGCGGTCCATGTCCTCGCTCTCCATCGAGTCCACCCGCTCTGGCATCGCCGAATCCGTCCACCGGGTCTCGGTGGTTGTCACCGACGTGTCTGGCCGGGCCGTGGCTTCGGCGGGGGACTCCGAGCGGATGACGTACTGGCGCTCGTCGGCGAAGCCCTTCCAGGCGCTGCCGCTGGTGATGGATGGGGCGGCGGACCGCTGGGGCTTTGGGACGCGGGAGCTGGCGCTGGCGTGCGCCTCGCACTCGAGCGAGCCCGTCCACCGCGAGCTGGCCGAGGCCATGCTGCGCGCCTGCGGCTGCGAGGAGTCTCAGCTGGCATGTGGGCCGCACCCACCGCTCAGCGCGGCGGTGGCCGAGGAGGCAGCGCGCACGGGAGTGAAGCTGACGCCCAAGTGGAGCAACTGCTCGGGGAAGCACTCGGGGATGCTCGCGCTGGCGAGGCACCACGGCTGGCCCACGCAGGGCTACGAGCGCTTGGGCCACCCGGTGCAGGAGCGCCTGCTCGCGGAGGTGCGCCGGTGGACAGGGCTGGGGCCCGAGGGGCTGCACCTGGGCGTGGATGGGTGCACGGCGGTGTGCTTCGCCCTGCCGCTGAGCGCCATGGCCACGGCCTACGCGCGGCTGGGCACTTCGGAGGAGGCGGGTGCGCGGCGGGTGCGCGAGGCGATGTGGGCTCACCCGGAGCTGGTGGCGGGCACGGGGCGGCTGTGCACGGAGCTGATGGCGGCGTGCCGGGGCACGGTGCTGGCGAAGGTGGGGGCCGAGGGCGTCTACTGCGCGGCCCTCCCTGCGCTGGGGCTGGGCGTGGCACTCAAGGTGGAGGATGGGGACGGGCGGTGCTCGCCGCCCGCGCTGCTGGCGGTGCTGCGGCAGGTGGCCGCGAAGCGCGGTGCAGAGACGGGGCTGACGTTGCCGCTAGAAGGGCTGACGCACCACGAGGAGCCGGTGCTGCGCAACACGCGCGGCGAAGTCATGGGTTCGCTGCGGGTGGCGGGCGAGCTGCGGTTCCACTGAGTTCCTTGAGGGCACGTCGTGGCCATTGTCAGCATCGATAGATGGAGGAAGCGCAAGCCCGGCACGGGGACGACGGTGGCCCGCTTCGAGCTGGCGCGCGCCAACCAGGCGCAGGTGCTGGCCGAGGGCGCGCTGAAGGGAGAGCGGGCGGTTGCCTTGGTGCGCCTGCTGCTCTTCCTGCTGATGGGTCTGAGCCAGGGCGGCATTCGCGAGCTGCGAGGCGAACATGTCCTGCAGGACGGGGTGCGCCGGGGGACGATCCTGGGCTACCTGGTCTTCGTCCTCGTGACGACTGCCATCCTCTGGCTGCGGGAGAAGCCCGACGTGCACCGCTCGCGGTGGATGCCCATCCCCACGACGATCATCGATGTCGCTTTCCTGGTGACGATGGGGTGGCGGACCTACGTGCTGGAGGGGCGCTTCACGGAGGGCATGTACGCGGCAGGGGCGGCGGCGGTGCTGTCCTTCTCGGTGGTGCGCTACAGCGTGCTGCACGTGGTGTTCTCCACGGTGCTCACGGCGGGTGGCTATGTCTTCCTGAGCTGGCTGAGAGGGAGCTTCAGCTGGATGCAGTCGTGCTTCGTGGTGGGGTGCTTCCTCTCGCTGGGGATGATGCTGGGGTGGACCAACCACGCGGTGCGCTTCATGTTCCTCAACCTGCGCCAGCGCGAGAACCTCTCGCGCTTTCTGCCGCGCCAGGTGGTGAACCGCGTCATGGAGTCGGGCGAGACGGCGCTGCTCCCGGTGCAGCGCGAGGTGACCATCCTCTTCAGCGACATTCGAGGCTTCACCTCGCTGAGCGAGACGCTGCCGCCGCAGCAGGTGCTGGCGCTGCTGGACGACTACTTCGGGCACATGACGCAGATCGTGATGGCGCGCGAGGGGATGGTGAACAAGTTCCTGGGGGATGGGATGTTGGCGTGCTGGGGCGTGCCGGACCACAGCGAGGATCATGCCGAGCAGGCCATGCGAGCGGCGCTGGACATGCGCACGAAGCTGGTGGAGCTCAACGCGTGGCGCGAGAAGCACGGGCAGCCGCCGCTGCGCATCGGCATCGGGCTGCACACGGGGGTGGTGGCGGCGGGGATGCTCGGCGGCACGCAGCAGCACGAGTACACCATCATCGGTGACGCGGTGAACGTGGCCTCGCGCATCGAGGGACTGACGAAGGCGGTGGGGGTGGACATCCTCGTGAGCGCGAGCACCTGGAAGCGCGCGGGCGCGGGCTTCCAGGGCGAGCTCGTGGGCGAGGAAGAGGTGAAGGGGCGGAAGGAGTCGGTGGTGCTCTACTCGCTGAAGGGACGTGCGCCTGGGGCGGGCACGGTCTTCCCCGAGGAGAGGACGGGCTCCTGAGCGGCGCCCACCGCAGCCAGCAGCTCGCCCTTGAGGCCGAGCGCGAACAGCCCGAGGGTGAACAGGTAGACGGGCTCCAGGAAGAAGAGGGCGGGGCCGCCGAGTGACAGGCCGTGGGTCTTCTTCTCGAAGAGCACGTGACTGCCGACGACGATGGCGAAGCGGAAGGCCATGACGCCGAACGCGATGCCGGCGGCGGTGCCCGTGGGCAGGCGGGAGACGGCCTCGGCGGTGGCGAACGTGGGCACCAGGAGCAGCGAGGCGATCAGCCCGGCGGTCCACTCCAGGGACACGGAGCCGATGGCGACAGCGGCCAGCAGTGCATGCGCGCCCGTGAGCGAGACGCCCCCTACCTCGGTGCGGAGCCAGAACAGGGGGACGAGGAGGGAGAAGACGAAGAGGTAGCCCCCGAGCAGGTGCACGGCGCGGCAGACGCCGTTCTCATGGAGGGGCATCCAGGAGCGCATCTTCTGAGCGAAGCGCATGGCTCAGGCCCGCGAGGCGGAGGCGTCCATCGGCTGGGACTTGATGGCGTAGTCGCCGGTGATGAGGGCGACGAAGAACATGGGCCCGATGAGGGCGTGGACCATGTTGGTGAGGAAGGAAGGCGACTTCTTCTCCCAGACGGCGTGGCCAGCGAGCTGGATGAGCCAGCCGCCCACGGCGATGGCGACCACGGACCAGACAGGCATCATGCGGCCGAGGGGGAAGCACAGGGCCATGGCGACGGAGACGATGAGGCCCAGCTTCACATCGGCGCGCAGGTACCAGAGGGTGGCGAGCAGCCACGCGACGATGCCGAGGGTAAGGTCGCCGCCGGGGAGCCCGGGGAAGCTGAAGAGCTTGACCCAGTCCAGCATGGCGACGATGTGCAGGACGATGACGGGGATGGCGACCTTGTGGGTCAGCCGGTTGATGGGGTGCTGGTGAGAGGAGAAGTAGTCGTCGAAGAGGGCCTGCAGGCGGGGGTTGAGCATGGGACGGGTCCTCGTGGGGAAGTCGGTATGGGGAAGGTAGGAGAATTCGGCGAGGATTTCCTGGCCGGACGCGCCAAATTCCTGGCGGAAGACGCCAGGGCCGCCCAAGTGCGGGTCTCGGAGATACTGCTGGGTGAGCGCGCAACGCACCGCGTCGACGGCAACTTGGAACTCGCCCTCAACATGAGGGAGCCGGTGGTACGACATGAGCTTGATGAAGCACGTCATGAAGCGGTGGGGGCGGGAGCGCTCGACCATTCTATTAGGTCGAAGAGTGCTCCGAAAACTTGCGTGCCTGCTTCTTGCCAGCTCCCTGCTAGCAGCTTGTGCCAGCAGCCCTCGGTCCTCGACCCGCAGGGAACTGCGCCTCGACACAGAAACCGCGAGCAGCGTCCGCCATGCGGCCACCGCAAGTGGAGCGGCGGGTAGCCTTGCCCCTGCCGCCAGTCGGGTGGTGGCTTCGCAGCTGGCCGAATGGGTGCCGATGCTGCTCATGGTGCTGGAGAGCGACAACGCGGTGGGAGAACTCGAGGAGCAACTGGCGGAGTGCGCACGGCTGGCGGAGCGGCAGGTGAACGCCCGGTACTTTGGCAACCGGGCCCCGACTCGAGAGGAGTGCGGTGAGGAGGTGGAGGTGGATGGCTGTGGCAGACCCATCACCCGGGCCATGTTGCTGGGGCAGCAGAAGCATGCGGTCGCCCTCCAGTGTGCTCAAGAAGTCCTGGAGCAGCTCTGGCCCGCGCCGTTCAGCATCGAGCAGCGCTACCGCTACTACCCCAACGCGAAGGTGCTGGAGACGGTGAGCAGGGAGGAGGAGGCGCGTCTGATCGCCCAGGACTGTACGGGCGAACTGTGGCGCACCATCAAGCCGGACATCGTCCTTCATGCAGATCGCAGCAGTCTGCGGAAGTCTGTGCTCACCCTGGAAGCTCAAATATCCCTAAACGGGAGGTTCCAGAGGGGCCTTCTGTAGGAGGGCAGGAGGACCCTGGAGGGGGTGCGCGGGGGCAAGATTCTTCAAATCCCCTAAATGGCGCGGATTCGGCTGGTGGCAGTAGCTCGTTGTGCGGCCCGGACTGCTGCTACTGCCGGGGAGAGGGGCTGCCGGAGGGTGTGGTGCCGTCTGCGGTTCCCGGAGCCGTCCCCAGCCTCACCGGGGACGGCGGAGGGGCCACCGAGGCGGCCTTGGCACCTGCGGTGGAACCTCCGAGCACCAAGGCGGAGGGTGCTACCGCGGGCGTGACGGATGACGAGCTGGAGGAGCTGCAAGGGCTCGCTGTCACCCACCAGGAGCTGGGCGCGGCCTTCCGGCTCAACGAAGGCCTTGCGCGCATGGCGAGGGAACTGCGGCTGGCCATGCGCGAGGGGGTGGCGCTGCGCAGGGCCGTGGATCGCGAGGCCCGGAGTGCCGAGCGGTACCTGCATGAGCGGGACGCTGCCCGCGAAGAGAGGGACAGGGCACTCCTGAGCACCGGCAGCACGGCGGGAGGGCTCGGGACGGCCACCCCTGCCCCTCATGGCACGGCGGAGAGCCGCTCCGAGGGCCTCTGGCGGGCCGTGGCGCTGCTTCTGGGCCTCACCCTGCACGAGGCCGCCGTGCTCGCCCACAGCGTACAGGAGGCCAGCCAGCGGGCCCTGGCGTGGGCGCGCAGGGCCCGAGCCGCTGCCGCGTGGGGGTGGATCTGCCACGGCTACCGTCGCGCCCGTGCCGGCCTGGCTCGCCGCTGGGAGGGCTGGCGGCGCGCGCCTCGCTGCCCGAAGTGCCAGGGGCGCTTGCCCCAAGCCCGCGCAGGGGCGGAAGCCTGTGACACGTGCCTGGCGCTGGCGGTGCCCGCCCTGCGCATGAAGGCCGCGCAGCTGGAGGCCCAGAACGCCGGGCTGCTGGTGGCCCTCGGAGAGGCCCAACAGCGCGCCTACGACGCGGAGCTGCGCAGGGACAAGGCCGGAGAGGCCATGGGCAACCTGGGCGCGCAGCTCGAGGCGCTGGGCTGGGACTTGGAGTTGATGACCAGCACCCGCGACGCCTGGAAGGACATAGCCCAGGCGCGCACCGCTGCCAGAGACCAATGGCGCGCCCTCTTCCTGCGCGCGCTGGCCCTGGCGCTGCACCAGCACGCCTGCGCGGTGCGCCGCAAGGACTCCCTCAAGGCGGTGTGCACCCGCCTGCGCTGGTACCGGGGCGAGCTCGCAGCGGAGCAGCTCCGGCGGGCCAAGGCGGAGGCTGCGCGGGGAGACACCCCATGAGGCCCACCGTGGTGGACCTGCTCCGGTCTGCCACGGTGCTCCAGGCCCTGACGCTGAAGCAGCCATGGGCAAGTGCCGTGGCTGAACTCGGCAAGGACGTGGAGAACCGTGGTTGGGAGCCACCTGCGCACGCCGTGGGGAAGCTGCTCGCCATTCACGCGGGCCAGGACTACGACACCCAGGGCGCCTACTCGATTGTGGATGTGCTCGGGCTGCGCGTGCCGGGACCGCGCACGTGCGTGAAGGGCGCCGTGGTGGCCGTGGCTGTGCTCGCCCGTGCTGTGCACAACAGCCCCTCTCGCTGGGCGGTGCCAGGACAGGTGCACTGGGTGCTTGAAGGCACGGTGCGCCTTGCGCGGCCTGTGCAGAGCAAGGGCGCGCTGGGCCTGTGGAACCTCACTCCCGGGCGACTGGAGGAGGTGCGCAGGCAGGTGCTCGAAGCCGAGCACCTCTCGGCCGCACTGCGCGAGGCGAGCCCCACCGAGGGCCCGCCCACGGGCCACCAGAGGGCCCTGGCCGAGGCGGTAGCAGCCACGCGCCCGAGCCACCGCGCATGGGCCAAGGGGAGTGCTCGGGGCGCAGGTGGAGCCGTGTCCACGGGCACCGTGCACGTGCGCCGCAGCGAGCCCCAACGGTTCTGCGAGAAGTGCGGCCTCTCCAGGCCCGGAGGCAGCGGGCCCCACGCGCCGCGCCTCATGCGTGACGACATTCCAGGCTGGCCTGTGTGCGTGCATGGCAGGCGGTACCTGGCTGACTGCCAGTGGCAGCCCGCCGGGCCGCGCGAGTGCTGCGCGGCCTCTGCGGTGAATGCGCCGGAGGTGCTGCCGTGAGCGCGCACGAGGGTGGCAAGGCCCTGGAGCAGGCGTACGCGCAGAACGCGCAGCTGCGCACCCAGGCGGAGGAGGAGTTCCGCAAGGCCGTGGCGCGCCAGTGCCGGGCGGGCCTCACGGACACCCAGATTCTCAGGGTGCTGCGCGCCTCCGGCTTCAAGGGCACCGTGGACAAGGTGAAGGCGGCGCGAGAGGCGTCCGGCCTGCCTCCCAACACGAAGGGAGGCACCGAGTGACGGCCATTCTTCGTGCCCCCTTCCCGTGGTTCGGGGGCAAGGCCCGCGCCGCCAGCATCATCTGGCAGGCGCTGGGCAACGTGCCCAACTACGTGGAGCCCTTTGCCGGCAGCCTCGCGGTTCTGCTGGCCCGGCCGCACCTGCCGGGCGTGGAAACAGTGAACGACATCGACACGTACCTGGCCAACTTCTGGCGGGCCGTGGCCGTGGATCCGGAAGGAGTGGCCGCGCACGCGGACTGGCCCGTGAACGAAGCGGACCTGCACGCCTGGCACAAGTGGCTCACCCACGGCCCGCCAGACGAGGCGGCCGCGCTCCGCGCAGCTGCTGCCCAAGCTCGGGCCGCGCTGGGTGCCGGGAGCATGGAACTCGCCACGAGCATTCTGGACAAGGCCCTCAGCGAGACGCGGCGGCCACTGGGCCCAGACTTTCGCGAGCGCATGCGGACGGACCCGAACTTCTTCGACTGCGAGGTAGCGGGCCGGTGGGTCTGGGGAATCTCCCAGTGGATCGGAGACGGCTGGTGCACCAACCCCGAGTGGGAAGGCCGGGCCCACCCGGGCAACGGGCTGCGTGGCATTCACGGGCGGCGGGCCTCGGAGGGGCCGGAGGCAGTACGCGCCTGGTTTCGCGCGCTCGGAGAGAGGCTCCGCAGGGTGCGCGTGTACTGCGGCGACTGGGCCCGCGTGCTGACACCTTCCGCGACGGTGCAGCTTGGCGTGACGGGCGTGCTGCTGGACCCGCCGTATGACGAAGAAGAGGACGTCTACAACGAGGCGGCGGCGCAAGTTTCTCGGGCGGTGCGCGAATGGGCCCTGGCGAACGGGGACAACCCGAAGCTGCGCATAGCCCTGTGCGGCTACGAGGGTGAGCACACCATGCCGCCCACCTGGCGATGCGTGGCCTGGGAAGCCTCCGGCGGGTACGCGGCCGCGCGTGGCAGCAAGGAGAACTCGAAGCGTGAGCGGGTGTGGCTCTCGCCACACTGCCTCAAGGCCGCGCAGGCGGACCTATTCGAGGCTGGGAGGGCCGCGCCATGACGGGGGCGGAAGCTGCCGAGCTGCGCAAGACCCTCGGCTACACACAGGGCCAACTGGCTCAACTGCTGGGCACCTCCACACCCACGGTGAGCAGGAGCGAAGCGGCCCGAGAGGTACCGGAGGAACATGCCGCAGCCCTCCGGAGGCTGCCTCCCGCGCCCAAGAGTGAAGGGGTGCGCGGGGCGTACCTGAAGAGGCCCGCGCCGCCTCCGGTGCCGCGCAAGGCCACCGCGCCACGCCCAGCGCCCAAGGCGAGGCCCGTACAGCTGCAGGCACCAGCCCTGGCAGCACCCAAGCCTGTGGATCCGAGGCCAACGTTGCCCACCGCGCCGGCCGAGCGTGTGTGGGAGGCCGAGGAGATCGGCGCGCTGCTGCTCGAAGTGCCTGAGGCCTCAAGCCCACTTCGGGACCGGTGGTTGAGGGCGAAGGAGGGCCGCCAGGCGGCACTCATCCGGATCCTGGCAAGCGGGAGGCGCCCATGCCCTCGGTGAGCCCCGCCCTGCGCTGGGAAGTCCTCCGGGCCCTGGACAAGGCCGCCGAGGACGTAGCCCACGGCCACCCCTCGCTGCAGGTGGCCTTCCACTACCTGAGGCTCACCAAGGCCGCCTGGGCGGAGGTGGACAAGGCCTTGGACGCGGTGCGCTTCGACGTGCGCGCCGAGCTGCTCGAGGAGTTCGCCCTGTCCGAGGGCGGCCACAGCTCCGAGGGGCAGAGGCTTCGAGACAGGCTGGCCGTGGCCGAGGGCAACGGGCATCTGCCGTGGGAGAGCCCCGAGGGCCACACCCGCCGCCAGTGCGTGGCGCTGCTCTTCATCGCCCGCGAACTCGCCAAGCGCCTGCCGGTGGTGGGCGCGGGCCCCCTCCTGCCCTCCCTCCCTCTTACCCGGAGCACCTCGTGACGAAGACAGCCGATGCGTACAGAGCACCAGCAGCACTCAACCGCGTTGAACGGAAGGAGAAGCCACCAGTGGGCCGCCGAGGAATGACCAGCAAAGGGGTGAAGAAGTGGAAGACGTTTGAGCGGGAGACGGCGCGGGAGCTGCGCAAGCTCGCCCCCGGTGCGAAGCGTTGCCTCCAGTTCCAGCGCCAGCATGGCGCGCCGGACGTTGAGGCCGGAGTGCTCTGGGCTGAGTGCAAGTCAGGAGGGCACCGGCCGGTAGAGCGCCTCTACCGCGAGACGGCGGAAGCCTCCAAGGCGCGCAAGGACAGCATGCCCGCGGTGGTGACGAAGGCGGGCACGCGTGGATCCAAGCTGGTGACGCTGAGCCTCAAGGACTTCATCCGCGTGGCAAAGGCAAACCCGCTGCTGCAGGCCAAGCTATGGGGGTGGACCGAGCCTCGGACGCGCCGGGCATGGCGGAAGAAGCGAGGCACACCATGAAGCCCCTCACCCCTCCACCCGGCGTCACTGTGTGCCGCTGCTACCGCCGGGTCTCCTCGGATGAGCAGGACCCCGAGGTGCAGCGCGCGCGCATGCAGGCCTTCTGCGATGAGCGCGGGTGGTTCCCTGTCTGGTACGTCGAGGTAGCCAAGGGCACCAAGAACGACCGTGCCGAGTTCCTGCGCGCGGTGGGCGATGCGATGGCGGGCATGGAGCAGCAACCGCAGGCGTTCCTGGTCTGGGCGCTGGACCGGTTCGGCCGTGACCAGGCGTTCATGCTGCTCCAGATCCAGAGCCTGGAGGCGGCTGGCGTGACGTGCGCCTCCATCGCGGAGAAGTGGCTAGAGGAGGACGACGACAACAAGCCCATCCTGCTGGGAGTCACGAGCGGCATGGCGGCCACAGAGCTGAAGCGGCTCCGTCGCCGGTCGAAGGAAGGGCAGGACCACGCGCGCGCCCAGGGGAAGCACATCGGCCGGCCGTTCAAGAACTTGGCGCTGCTGCAGGAGGCGGCGCGGCTGGTGGTCAGCGGGGAGTGCTCCATCCGCAAGGCCGCGCAGCAGGTGAGTCGGGGACTGCCGAAGGTTCCGGAGCAGCCTGGGGGCCTATGCCGTATCTCGGCAGCCTCTCTGCGCCGCTTTTTGAACGGCACCTGGGAGGGCCAGGGTGGCCCCGCCAAGCCACTTGAGCACCCGCGAAGACGTGCAGGCCGTCCGCAGAATCCAAGCGCTCAGGATCGTTGAAGCGCAGGGCTATTCGGTAATCAAGCCGAGGATGGGCACGAGCCGCCGCCGACGGCCGTGTGCCTCCTCAGCCGCGTTGTTCGCGGCCAGGCTCATCTTCGGCAACACGCCATCGCCAGTAGCGCTCTGGCTTGATCCACACAACCGTCTCGGGCGAGACCTTCATGAAAGCGTCGAGGACCGGTTTGCTCAGGACTAGGTTGCCGTCGGCATTCTCGCGCAGCAAGACGTCTGCGCCGTGTCTCGCGAGCATGTCGACGACGTCGTCTTGGTAGACGCAGCCGTCGCGATGGAGATGAGCCAGCATCCAGTCGGCCACCTCGGCGGGTGTCACGCGCCCGCCCTGCCAGTGCCGGGTGCCGGGATCGGCGCCTTCACTGGAGCGCGTTCCAGCGAGGCATACGGGAAGCTACCGGTCTCCAGCTTCTTGCCAGCAAACCACTGGCACTTGCACGAGTCGTAGTCGTCATACGTTTCCTCCACTGTCATCTCCGGGCCGCCGCTCTTGAGCTTCACGATGTCGCCGACCTCAAACCGCCCCGTGGTGCTTCCCGTTGCCATGTCGTCCCCTTGCCGCGCAGGTGGTAGCTAAAGCTACGTCGAGGCCCTGCGCTACGTCGAGGCCCTGCGCGCCGGGCTGCGCGCAAGGGTCGGGGTCCAGCGCACGGCGAGTGGACCATCGCCAAGTCGAGGTCTTGTGAGCAACTGGCGGTCGAGGTCCAGCACCGGGGACGAGCCCAATAAGGTCCCCTGGGAGGGCCAAGACGGGCGATCCTTGTCCGTGGAGCACCCCAGGTAGGAGGAGGCGCGCTGCAGGTGGCCGAAGGCACAGAGAGTGCGCCACAATTCCGGGCCATTTACGATAGGGTAAGGCCCAATGGTTTCGCGCGGTTACAGGTGGCGCAAACACCGCGCCAGAACCGACCGCTTGTGGCGCAGTGCTGGAGTCGGCGCCTCTGCACCAGGGAGACCCCTGGTGCGCAGCAGTGGGCTCTTCAGGGCAATTGGATCCACCGTGCCGTCCCCTCCGGTTCCAATGTTTCAGGGAAGCAGTGCTCGGACGGGTAGGGGCATCATCGCTGCCGCCCCATTGCCGATTTGGCCGTAGGTGTTGTCGCCCCATGCCCAGACGGTGCGCTCGCCACGCAGCGCCACCGAGTGGTTAAAGCCTGCGGTCAGGGCGACAACGCTGGTGAGGCCGGGCACCTGTACCGGCGAGGGTCGATTAATGGTGGACCCATCGCCGAGTTGGCCGGTGCCGTTGTTGCCCCAGGCCCAGACGCTGCCGTCGCTTCGCAGCGCCAAGGAGTGGGTACCACCTGCGGCCAATGCGGTGACGCTGGTGAGGCCGGGCACCTGTACCGGCGAGGGTCGATTAATGGTGGACCCATCGCCGAGTTGGCCGGTGCCGTTGTTGCCCCAGGCCCAGACGCTGCCGTCGCTTCGCAGCGTCAAGGAGTGGCGACCACCTGCGGCCAAGGCGTTGACGCTGGTGAGGTTGGGCACCTGCACCGGCGCGGGCCGCTGAGTGGTAGACCCATCGCCGAGTTGGCCGGAGGAGTTGTCGCCCCAGGCCCAGACGGTGCCGTTGCTCCGCAGCGCCAAGGAGTGGAAGTAGCCTGCGGCCAATGCGGTGACGCTGGTGAGGCTGGGCACCTGGACCGGCGAGAGCCGCTGCGTGGTGGACCCATCGCCGAGCTGGCC
The DNA here is from genome assembly GCF_000737315.1 of Hyalangium minutum. Taxonomy (GTDB): domain Bacteria; phylum Myxococcota; class Myxococcia; order Myxococcales; family Myxococcaceae; genus Hyalangium; species Hyalangium minutum. The sequence continues at coordinate 13,962 of NZ_JMCB01000031.1, read as the reverse complement.
GTTGTCGTTGTTGCCCCAGGCCCAGACGGTGCGCTCGCCACCACGCAGCGCCACCGAGTGGTTGAAGCCTGCGGTCAGGGCGATGACGCTGGTGAGGCCGGGCACCTGTACCGGCGAAGGCCGATCAATGGTGGACCCATCGCCGAGTTGGCCGGTGCCGTTGTAGCCCCAGGCCCAGACGGTGCCGTTGCTTCGCAGCGCCAAGGAGTGGCGACCACCTGCGGCCAAGGCGGTGACGCTGGTGAGGTTGGGCACCTGGACCGGCGAGAGCCGACTAATGGAGGACCCATCGCCGAGTTGGCCGTAGAAGTTGGATCCCCAGGCCCAGACGGTGCCGTCGCTCCGCAGCGCCAAGGAGTAGCTACCACCTGCGGCCAAGGCGGTGACGCTGGTGAGGTTGGGCACCTGTACCGGCGAAGGCCGATCAATGGTGGACCCATCGCCGAGTTCGCCGGCGGCGTTGTCGCCCCAGGCCCAGACGGTGCCATCGCTCCGCAGCGCCAAGGAGTGGCCATCACCTGCGGCCAAGCCGATGATGTCGGTCAACCCAGCTGATTGAACAGGGGCTGCCTGTCGCTTGGAGAAACCAATACCGATCTGGCCGAAGGCGTTGTCGCCCCAAGCCCAGACGGTGCCATCACTTCGCAGCGCCAAGGAGTGGCGACCACCTGTGGCCAAGGCGGTGACGCTGGTGAGGTTGGGCACCTGTGCCGGCGAGGCCCTCCCAAAAAAAGGGGAGGAGGACCCATCGCCGAATTGGCCGTAGTCGTTGGATCCCCAGACCCAGACGGTGCCGTCGCTCCGCAGCGCCATCGAGTGCCCATCACTTGCGGCCAGGGCGGTGACGCTGGTGAAGCCGGGCACCTGAGCCGGAATGATCCGCCGGGTGGTGGACCCATCGCCGAGTTGGCCGTAGAAGTTGTCGCCCCAGGCCCAGACGGTGCCGTCGCTTCGTAGCGCCAAGGAGTGGGTACCACCTGCGGCCAAGGCGGTGACGCTGGTGAGGCCGATCACCTGTACCGGCGAGCGCCGCTGCGTGGTGGACCCATCGCCGAGTTGGCCGTAGAAGTTGGATCCCCATGCCCAGACGGTGCCGTCACTCCGCAGCGCCAACGAGTACTCGGGGCCTGTGGCCAAGGCGGTGACGCTGGTGAGGCCGGGCACCTGTACCGGCGAGGGTCGATTAATGGTGGACCCATCGCCGAGTTGGCCGGTGCCGTTGTTGCCCCAGGCCCAGACGCTGCCGTCGCTTCGCAGCGCCAAGGAGTGGCGACCACCTGCGGCCAAGGCGGTGACGCTGGTGAGGCCGGGCACCTGTACCGGCGAGGGTCGATTAATGGTGGACCCATCGCCGAGTTGGCCGGTGCCGTTGTTGCCCCAGGCCCAGACGCTGCCGTCGCTTCGCAGCGCCAAGGAGTGGGTACCACCTGCGGCCAATGCGGTGACGCTGGTGAGGCCGGGCACCCGTACCGGCGAGAGCCGCTGCGTGGTGGACTCATCGCCGAGCTGGCCGTTGTCGTTGTTGCCCCAGGCCCAGACGGTGCCGTCGCGTCGCAGCGCCAGCGAGTGATGGGGGCCTGCGGCCACAGAGGGGGTTGGGCACGACGTGGCCGGGAGGGTGAACGTCTTGACAGTGGACACATCGCTGCCGTTGGTGACGACAACGGTCACTGTCACGACGGTGCCTGCTGGGAGGCAGGACGGTGAGGTCCAGTCCACCTCGCTGGTGGTGTCAGTATTTGAAGGGATGCCCAGTGCTTCATGACTGGCTGTCCATGCGAAGCTGAGTTGGGGCGATTCGTCGTCATGGGCGGTCACGCTGAAGGTGATGGTGCCCGGACCGTCTACGCCAGCTGCGGACTGCGAACTCTGAGTGATGGTTGGGGCTGTCGTGTCCACTGCACCCGCGTCTGGTGGCGGTTCCCCTGTAGTGCCTCCTGCATCAGGAAGTTCCTCGTTACCCACGCCGTGGCCGCACCGTGAAGGGTTGCGCTCGCAGAATGCAGCGGCCTCCTTTTCGAAGTCCGCACAGCCCAAGGCGTTGACCAGCAGAGCCGTGGCCAGCACGACACGGAAACGTGAAGTCGTAGGGGGATTCACCGCAGGCACCGTCCACGAGAGTAGGCGGCCAACGAGCGCCTATGGAAGGAGCAGGGTAAAGACGGAGCGAGAGCCCACGCGATACCGCCAAGGAAGTACGCCCCGGCCCTTCGGACGACTTTTGCCGAAGAGCAAGCCACGCCTGGTCGGTGATGCCCTCAGCCGCACGCTGCACCAGATCCTCAAACTTCCGCGCACAGCTCCGTGCCCTCGACGTGGTGCCCCCCCACCAACGGGCTGCTGCCCGCGTCCAAGATCGAGAGCCACGGCCACGCTGCTGCCTCCTCCCTGCGTCCCTTCGTGACCTTCAAGCTTCGATATGGTGCCGAGCAAGAGGGCCCGTGAAGACTGCGACCGACAAGAATGCAGTGCAGCGCGCGCGATCTGTGAAGCTGCTTCTAGAGCAGGTGCGCACCAACGTGCAGCGTGCGAGTGAAGAGTTGGGAGAGCTCACCGAGGGCCTTCCGGAGGAACAAGGCCACCACGCACAGGAACTGAGCGTGGCCCTCGGACACATGCAGGGGGAGAGTGAGGCGGCAGTCCGGCGTGCTCACCGTTTGCTCTGCGAGGTGGACCCGGACGCGAAGGCGGGCGACGTGGCTCACCTGCTTGGAGAGGCGCTGGTGGTGCTGCTGGAGGCGTTCCCCGAGCAGACCACGCCTGCGCAGCGCGCGGCCGTCCGCAAGGCTCACCACGCGTTGAAGAGAGGAGGCATCGAATGAGCAGCGCCGTTAGGGGAAGTAGGCCCCCGCCATTGCAGAAGCCCGAGCGCGAGGTGCTTCTCGCGGCGTACGACTTGGTGCGGGCACGCTGGTCCCGGGGAGTAAAGGCCATAGGCTGGCCGCTGCTGAAGGCCGCCAGCGGCCCGTCCGCTTTGTGCACACGGGTAGAACGTCGGTTGGAACTTGCCGCTGGCGTGGAGCCCGGCAAGCTCGACCACTGGGCCGAGGATCCGGAACGGACGCTTGAGGAAGTGGGCTCCGTCTTCACCCGGGCTCTGGCCTCTGACCCTGCACAAGCAGGGTCAATATGAGCGAAGCGCTGGGTTCGCCACACGTCGAGGCTTCACACTCGGCGCGCGGCCGGGCCCTCGGGGGCTACCCCTCCTCTGGCTCGGTGGGGTGAGCCGCAAGGGCACCATTCGCCGGAACAGTTGGAGGGTCCCACTTGTCGTAGAAACGCCTCAGTACATCCATGCGCTCTGTCGGGGTCATCGACTTGGCCCACGCGAAGAACTCGGGCGACGGGCTGTCGGGGTCCTGCCCGAGAACAGGAGTCTCCTCCTCGTGCGGCTCACTGCTGCTCATAGCTTCCCCTCGTCAAGCCGCTGCTCCCAGACACGGCCCACTTGGACAATCGCATGCTCGGCGCGGATGGGGAACACCACGCCCTTGCAGCTCTCGTCCTTGAAGCGCTTCGCCGTCGCGAGGACCGCGAGGTGGAGGCGACGCTCAGCCGGGAAATCAAGCCAGCTTCCAGGGATTCCCTCCTCCGGAAAGAGAGCAAGCAACCCTTCGGCGCACTTGAGGTACAGCCGCGCCGCGAGGCAGCGGCGGGCCTCGGGAGGGAGTGCGGCGAGCTCGATCTGAGGCTCCGCTTTGGCCAGCAGTGCCCCCATGCTCTGAGCGCACACGCGAGTGGGCCGCTCGGCAACTTCTTCGGTGTCCGCGTTCGGGACGAACGGCAACGTGACGCCGAAGATCTCCGGCGGGCCCACCGGCTTCGTCGAGCGGGTCCCTACAGGAGACTCAGCAGCCCACAGGCCCGGTTCATTGCTGGGAGGGAGGACGCGGGTATGAGGACTCCGAGGGTGCTGCTGGGGGCGCTGGCCAGGCTGTCCGACCACGGGCGCTCCGGTGCCGACAGGTGCCATGGGCGGGGCGGGGAAGGCTGGCCCAGGGACACCCTGGGAGTAGGTGCGGGGTGAAGGGGTGGAGCAGGCAGCGGTGCACAGGAGAAGCAGGAGCAGGTAGCGCATAGTGAGAGAAGGTACAGAGCAGGGCTGCCAAGGCGGCAGCGCGTTGAAGCCAGAACCATGAGCAGAAGGGCGAGCACCTCTGGCCCGGTGCTCGCCAACAACGGCTAGTGCTCGGGCGCACCGGCAGAGTCTGCGAGCCCCTGGAGCACGACTCGAACCGAAGCCAGCGCGCCCACCACGGCCTCCGGTGCCACATTGTGCCGCTTGCAGGCGCGGAGGAAGACGGCCTCGGCCAGGTGGACGGTGGTGCCCACGTGAGAGAGGGCCACGGAGGCGGCCTCCGCATCTCCTCGAGCACAGGCGCCGGCAACCTCGGCCAGGGACTGGAGCAGCCCCACTGCGGCGTGCTCGCAGTCACGAAGGGCGGCAAGCACCTCCACCGGCAGCCCCAGAGCGGCAGCTGCACATGAGGGGTGCTGGCGGCGCAGGGCCACAGCGAGGGTTTCCGCGGGAGTGAGGGGCGTTGCTGGCATGGGCTGGCGTCTCCAAGTGCTGCCGAGGGGGACACGCGGCCGGGGAGGGCTCTGCACTCGGTTGGGGCCCACCAGCCAGCCAACCTGAGTTCCTCTTTCCGGGCGGCCCAGTCACCACAGCGCCGCGTGTCCCCCTCGGCAGTAACAAGAGCAGCGCGGAGCATGGCGAGGCAGCAGCGGTGAAGGGTGCTGGTGGGCACCGGGTTGCGGGAGGTGATGGGCTCTGCTTGGGTCTGTGGCGTTGGGCGTGCTTGGAGCCCACGTACCTGGAGAGCCTCATGAACAAACCCCCTCCCCTAGAACTGCTCCCGCCTGGTGCCCAGGCGTGGGCCCTGCTCAACGACGTGGCCATTCGCACGGGCAAGGAAGTGCGCACCGTGCGCAACGCGTGTGAACAGGGGCTGTTCCACTCCATCGGCCTCGCAGGCGGCTACCTGGGAATCTGGGTGGCAGTGCGTGAGGGAGGCTGGCCGGTGGATGGGCCCAAGGTGCAGGAGTATCGCGCCCACCGCAGCGCGCGCGCGAAGGTGGGCCAGCCCAAGGCCACAGCCGCGGCGACGCGAGCTCGCGCGAAGGCCAAGGACACGAAGAAGAAGCGGGCCTGAGCCATGCCCGAGGCCATTCGAGACAGCGAACCTTCTGGAGCAACCATTGACACCTCCTCTCTCTCTCCTCCCAGCTGGGGCCACGCGGTGGGATGTCGTGAACGAAGTGGCCATCCGCCTTCAGCGGGACGTGCGCACCGTTGAGCATTGGTGCGAGCGCGGACTGCTCCACTCCACCGCCCTCGCTGGGGGCTACGGCGGCGTGTGGGTGGCCGTGACTGACGAGGGCTGGCCCGTGGATGGCCCGAACGTGAAGGCGTACAGCGAAACCCGGAGCGAAGCGTGCCGGCAGCGCGAGGCAGAGAAGGCGGCACGCACGAACGCGGAGCTTGCGGAGCCCACGAAGTCAGCGCGGAGACGGAAGCAGAACTGAGGCCAGCACGCGGTTGGGCGCCACCTCCGCGGACATTGAGACTGCTCCCCGACCAGGGCAGCAGGTCGAGCACCACAACGCCCTGGCACCACCGGCGATCGTCCGATCGGTAGCAGCCCGCTCGCCCAACCAGCTCGGCAAGGACCAGCACTACGAGAACCGATGGGTTGGGTCACCAAAAATCTGGCCGCCGCCCGCATGCCCCTCCATTGGCACCATCCTCCAACCGGTAGGTTGCGCAGTAAGTAATGCTGGTGGTGATGGGTCCAGAAACGTTGAGGAACGCCCCAGGCTCGCCGGTCTCTCCCGTCACCATGAACTCAAAGTGCTCGCCTTCAAGTGGTTCAACGCTGGCAATTGTTTGGAACCTGCTCTGAGGAGCTATGGCGGCGTCCCCTGACCACGTGGCGTAGGCCGGTTCTCCCTTTCTCTCGTGAACGGTGAGAACCATGTGAACGTTCCACGCACGCCCGAAGCGATTGTCCACCAAGACTTCGGTCGGCGATCTGTCCGGACTGCAAGCTGCAAACAAAGGAAGAAGAACAAGGTAGCGCATGGGTAGATTCTACCCGACCTCACACAGGAGCAGCACGTCGAGGACCGCCGCGCCTCACCGGCCGGGGCAGCATGTCGAGCACCACTGACTGCGCGGCCTGCGCGTCACCACGCGCCCCGCGCGCAACTCCGCGTGGTAAACCCTCCCGGCGTGGCACGAGGGAGGGCCGGATCTGTGAGCGAGGAAGACAAGCTGGAGCGGAACCGACTGGGGCCGTACGAGATTCTGCGCAGGCTTCGTGGGGTGACGACGGCGGCAGAGGTAGGCCGGGTCTACAAGGCGAAGCACCGGCTGACGGGCAGGCCTGCTCTTGTGGTGCGCGGAGTGGCCCAGAGCCACCACATCCCCCTGCAAGACTGGCGGATCCGAGTGAGGGCGGCGACGAAGCCGGAGCCGTACCTCGCGCTCGAGGTGGAGCGCGCCCCCGAGGGGGCCACTCCACTGGGCCAACTGGACGCGGGGTTGGACGTGCTGGCCTGCGCGCTCGAAGGCCTGGAGCAACACCCAGAGGCAGCAGTCCACCTGGGCGCGCGCAAGGCCCCCGCCGTGCGCATGGAGAGACCAGCAACCAACTGGAGGTGGCTCGCTGTCGCTGCGGGGCTGGCAGTTGCTGCGCTGGCCCCACGGGCGTGGAGATCTGCGCAGACGCCAGGGGAACAGCAGCCAGAGCCGGCCGCCCTCGCGTCCGTGGCGGAAGAGGTGCTCGCGGAGCCGGAAGCCTTGCCCGTGGGCAACATGGACGGCCGGGAAGCACTCCCGGGGATTGCACGCGACATGCCGAAGAAGCTCTTCCGCGGACAGTACCGGACTGACAGCGAGGGGAAGTGCAAAGGGCGGCTTGAGACGCCAATCAACGGCGGCTGCTGGGTGGCGTTGAAGAAGTCTCCGCCTTGCGGTGATGACGCGTACGAATGGAAGGACACCTGCTACTGGCCCAGCATGCCAGCGCCGAAGGAACCCAGTAGCACCCTGCCGCATCCGCCTCCGGTGCCAGCCGCACGGTAGGCACCACGTCGAGCACCTAGCTCCTGGCGGCGGTGGCTCTGCGCGTTGAGCACCGGGTGCAGCGTCCGATCGGGCACCGCGTCGAGCACCTGGTGCTGCTCGCGGCTGGGCCTTTTGCAGGTGCCATGAGCACCAGCCCAAGGGTTGGCCTATGCTGGGAGCACGCCGTGTGGTCCGAGGACATTTCGAACGCGGCGTCCTTACTCAACGGCCCAATTCTTTTGCGAGGTGCGGAGGTGCAAAGACGATGGACTACCTAGGACTTGTGTTCGCGTTCGTCGGTGGGCTGATTGGTATCTGGGGTAAGACAACCAATGATGGCATGCATGGATTACGGCGCCTCACCACAATCGGCTGGGTTGCAATCGCGTCGGTAGTTGTTGGGGCTGGCGTGCAGGGCGTGATGACCTACCAGAACAACGCAGACAAGCGTGCTGCCGCGATTCAGGCAGAGAGGCTGAAGCTTATAGCGCTGACGATGCTTGAGCGATCTGTGGCTCAGGCGGTCGAGCCGATTCTTGCGTTCAAAGACGGCCTTCAGCTACAGCGCAAGCGCTACCAGTATGCCGCGATTGCAAGAGACTCAGGAGCAATGGATTGGGCCTGCGCCATTGATCTGAATGACAAGTATCCGTCGTGGGGGAAATCAGAAGTAACCCATGGGCAAGCAGCAACCTCTTTGGCGAAGCTCAGTAGCGAGTGGACTGACGACGCACTGACCCGCTACGCCCAATATTTGGACCCGGAAACAGTTGTGATGGCCGAAGAGTTCAGACACGGCCTCTTCCTCGGAAGCATCGAAGCCGCAGAGACCACGGCAAAGGCGTTCACTAAGTTGGAACCAGAGTGGCAGAGGAATCGGAAGGCGCTCCTCGGCTATTGCCACGTGCCCGATGCAAGCCCGTACTCCTACAAGGCTCAACTGACACGCCTTGCAAGGTTTGAGGGTCATCTGCGCAGTCAGATGGAACCGCTCGAAAAGAAGTACGGAGACCTTGCACACTCGATGGCGAAATTCCTTGTGATGACCGGCTGGGCGCAGGCGGAGCCCGAGACAGAAACGCCGAAGTAGTCTGGCGCCGGTTCAGCAGCGGTCGACGATACCGTCAGACAGCGCGCGGCCAGGGAACCACGTCGAGCGCCTGCACCAGCTCGCGGCCGGGCACCATGTCGAGGGCCTGGTGCTGCGCAAGGCCGTGAAACCGAATGCCGCGCAGCCAGTGGAAATCCGGCAGAATCCAGAGGGTTGCGCAGCGCCACGCCGTGGGCGCGCGTGAAAGTTTCACCTGCGCAGTCGTGAAAATTTCACGGCCGGGCGGCCTGCGCAGGCTGTGCAACTGCGCTGCGCAGTGGAGACGCACGCGCAGGGGCGCGCACGCGTAGCACCTGCCGTGCCTGCGCTGTAACTGCGCGGAAGCACTGCGCGACTACGGGTGTCCAACCCACCCCACTTGACGAGAAGGCGACAGACCGCGCACGGTCTGGTGCGAGGCGGGAGCCCGGGTAACGCCGGGCTGCGCAGGGGGCACCCTGCACCCGCGCGTGCACTAGGTGCCGTCCCGCGCAGGGGACGGGTTCAGCACCACGGGGCGCGCTAGCAGGGCCAGACCGGCCCATGCTAAGGCATTCTGCGAGCCCGAGCGCCACCAGTGCGCGGATGGATTCGTCCGTCCACGGCTGGGGGTGGAGGGTGTTGGCACACGCGTGCGGGGGCACCTGCCGCTGTGTCGAAAGGGTCTGTTGGCGGGCCTGAACCCCGTCAGCAGGCCCTTTCGCTTTGAAGGGCCCCCGCCATGGGCACCAGGCAGAGCGCGAAGTACCCCGGCAGCACCGGTTCCAAGTCCCGTACCTCTCCCACCCACACCACCCCGCGCAGCGTTGCGCAGCAGCTCGACGCGCTGCTGGCTGAGCACGCAGGCACCCCGTCCGCGCAGGCCTCGGCCGTACAGCCCCGCCCGCTGGTGGTGCTCATGCCGCCCTTGGCTGAGCACGCGCAGCTGCGCACCCTCACTCGCGCCGCCTTCGGGGCGTGGGTGCTGCGCGAGCAGGCAGCACCCGAGTTCATCCGCTGGCTCCAGGGCCAGCAGGGCACCCCTGCGCAACTCTGGGCCCAGTGCCCCGGAGGCGACCGCCTGTTGTGGCTGGCGGTGGCGGCGGACGTGCCCCTGCGCTGGCTGGTGCTCGCGGCGTGCGCGTGCGCAGGCGTGGCCCTGCCCCGGCTCGCACCCACCGAGACTGCACTGCGCGAGGCGCTGCGAACCGTGCAGGTCTGGGCGGCCGGGGAGGAGGTTGCGCAGGCCGAGCTGGAGGCGGCCCGGCAGGCAGCGGGCCCGGAGGTGGGCGCCGAGCACCTGCGCACGGAGGAGGACTGCGCGCGCTACGCGGTGTGGGCCGCCGTGAGCAGCACGGCCTACCCTGAGTGGGCGCTCGACGTGGCAGGCGCCGCTGCCGGGCTGGTGAGCACCACCCAGCGCGCCGCGCGCCTGGCCGAGTGCGCGCAGGCGGTGCGCACGGTGCTGCCCTGGGGCGTGGTGGAGGCGGCGGTGCTGCGCAAGGTGGGGGTGCACTCATGAGCGCCCCCCAGGACAAGGGCCCCGGCACCATGTCGGGCAGCTGCGCACCGTCCACGGCCACGGACGGGGAGTCCACGGCCGTGGACGGTGCAACCCACTCCAGCGTGCGCGCCTCAGAGGGAGCGAGCGCTGGCACGGCGCCAGCAATGGCGCCGGGCACGATGACGGCACGGCAGCGAGACTTTCAGCAGGTGTGGCAGCGCAACACCGTGGGGCAGTTCCGGGTGCTCCGGCGGTGCAAGGGAGTGCCCGGCGAGGTGGGCCGCACCTACCAGGCCTACAACCGGGAGACGGGAGCGGCGGCGCTGGTGGTGGCCACCCCGCGCAGTGCCACCAAGGCCCCAGGCCGGTGGACTGCGCACGTGGTGAGCACGCCGCACGGGCTGGCGCTGGAGGTGAGCCACGACAGCGCCGCGTGCGTGGAACTCTCCGAGGTGTCCTCCGGGCTGCGCAGGATGGGGCAGGCCCTCGGCCAGGTGAGGCCGGACGCGCTCACGCGCACGGCGCTCACCAGCATGTTGCGCATGCAGCAGGCCCGCGCGGCCGAGCGGCGGTGGGCCTCGGCCATGGCCTCGCTCAAGCTCGCGGTGGCGGTGCTGGTGGTGTTGCTGCTGGGCATGCTCGCGGTGTTGAGCCTGCGCGCGGCGGCTAGTAACACCGGGGCGGGCAGCTGCGCGCAGGCCTCGGGCAGCGCGTGCGTGCAGCCCAGCGCCCAGGCGAAGATGGCGGCCCACTCACGGGAGGCAGCCGACCATGGCAGACGACACAATGAAGGGCCCGCCAAAGCTCACGCTGTTGAGGGGCGGGGGCAGCGAGACAACGCACAGCCATGGGCCGTGGGAGGCACCACCGGAACTTGCGCGGCTGCCGCAGGAGCAGAAGGAGATCGAGGCGTTCGAACTCTTCGGCAACGCGTTCGAGCTGCTCTTGAAGGTGGAGCAGACACTGACACAGGCATCGCGACTGACGGAAGTCGAGAGGGCGCAGGCGGAAGGAGGGGCGCCGACGAAGTTGTATGCGGCCTCGTTCTTCGAGGCGCTCGCAGCTCTGCACGTCGCAAGGGCACGGATAAGCGAGTGCCGCGAGGCGGTAAGGCACCACGTGGTGGACGGCGCCCCGCCACCAAAAGGAGGACGAAGGAGCAAGCGGCGCACGCAGACAGACTGACGCGCTGGACTGCAACCACCCGGGAGTACGGCACCAAGGCGCAGGTGCGCGGTGACAGCGCAGCGCCAAGCAGCACCGCGACGACAGCCCGCCGGGAGTCGCGTAAGGGGCGAGCGCTCGGCAGGGCGAAGCTGAAGGCTGGCGCGGAGACGCCGACGCTGGGCACACTCCTGGCGTGGTACGAGAAGGCCTTCCTCCAGCACCAGAGCCGCCACACCCAGAAGGCCCACGCGAACACCTTCCGCCTGGCCCTGGAGCGCTTCGGCCACCACGCCAAGCCGAGCCGCGCGCAGGTCTGGGAATGGCTCTCCGAGCGCATGCAGCGCGGGGAGATTCAGCCCGGCACGGCCAACGTGATGAGGAACCACCTGCACGCCGTGTACGCACGAGCGCGTGATTTGCGGTGGCCGCTCCTCCTCAACGCGGCAGACTTCCAGCGCTTCGCAGAGTTGCCGCGCCAGGCACAGGCGCTGGGCAAGGTGAGGCCGGATGCGCTCACGCGGGGAGGTGCCCAGTGAGCCACTACGAGGACGACGACCAGGGCAGGGACGCGTGGCGGCTGGAGGACCCTGCGCAGCTGGCACCGCTGCCCGAGCGCAGGCAGGGCCGCCAGCGCCGCAGCAGCCGCAAGAAGCCTGCGCAGCCTCACGGCAAGCAGCTCCACAAGGGCAGTCACACCGCACCGCCGATCCCGAGCCACCTCACGGTGCCTGCGCAGGGCGATGTGGTGCCGGTGGAGTACGGCGCCTCAGTGCACGAGCTGCAGGCGGAGGTGGTGCACCCGATTCAGCACGGCCTGTTTCGGCCGCTCGCGCCGCCCACGGTGAGGAACGTGGTGAACCTCTACCTGGAGCACTGCCTGAAGGAGCAAGGGCGAGCCCTCTCCACGTACGAGAGCTACGCCCCGCCGCTCCGGTGGTTTACGCAGGTGCTCCCGCCCTTCCCGACGCCGGGCCAGGTGAAGGACGTGCTCCAGTGGCGACTCAACCTGAAGGAGGGAGACAAGCGCCGACTCGTGCCGACCACCGCCAACCAGTACAAGAAGTACCTGAGCGCCGCTTACAAGTACGCGCGCAACTGGTGGCCCATGGTGGCCCTGAGAGACCCGACCACCTTCCCCAACTGGAAGGTGGGACGCCGGAAGCCGCGCGGCATGGCAGACCCGGCCACTACCTTCCGGCTGTTGCTGGCGCACGCCTGCAAGAATGACACGGAGCGCGCGTTCCTGTGCGTGCTGGGGCTGCTGGGCCTGCGAGTCTCGGAGGCGCGTGGGCTCCGCTGGGACACCGACTTGAGCCCGGACTGGCGGAAGCTGACTGTGCAGCGCCAGCGGGTGGCACGCCGCAAGGGTGAGCAGGAGCTGAAGACGGTCGCCAGCTTCGCGCACTTCGACGTGACAGCGGTGCTGTGCGGCTTCCTGCTCGGAGCATGGAAGGAGCGGAAGGAGGCCTTAGCGGGCAATGACCCCTGGGGGCGACGGGATGCGCTGAGCCCGTACATGTTCAACTACGGCCAGGCCCGCCTTCAGGAACTCATGGAGCGGATCCGCGACGTGGCGCCCGAGGACTTCCCTCGCAAGACCGGCAAGCGCGGGGCTCTGGCCTTCCATGGCTTCCGCGACACGTTGGGGGCGGTGCTCGCGTCAACCAATTCGACGTTGGGCGAGGGGCAGCAGGCGCTCCGGCACGACAGCTACATAACGACCTCGCTCTACTTCCAGAACCATCAGGGCAAGCCGACCGCGAACGCCGCCCTGCTGAAGGCGCAGGCCGTGTTGGTGGGCGGGATCCAGACTGAGAGACGAGGGTTGCACCTCGTGAAGGAAGGACAGAACCCCGGCGACGACTCGAACAACCCGACCGACACCACGAACGGAGGTGCCAAGTGAGCCAGTACGAAGACGACAACTATGGCAAGGATGCATGGCGGCTGGAGGACCCTGCGCAGTTGGCACCGCTGCCAGAGAGGCGGGAGCTCCGCCCGCGCCACAGCATGCAGCCTGCGCAGCCTCACGGCGTGCAGCCTTACCAGGGCGGCCACACCGCCCCGCCGCACTACGGCCACCCCGTGCAGCCTGCGCAGGGGTACGGGCTACCGGGGGTGCCGTACGGCCACGGCGGCTACCTCGCGCCCGGCTACTCCGGCCATGTGCCGGGCATTCCGCCCTCCCAGCCCCCAGGCGCGCAGCCCTTCGAGGGGCACCGCGCGTGGCAGGGCCCCGTGTACCAGGAGCCGACGTTCTTCGAGTTGGCCGAGTGGTACCAGCACCGCGCGCGCACCACGGGCATTGCCCGCCGGACGATGCTGTCCGAGGACGGGTACATCCGCGCCGCGCTGGAGTGGCTGCGCAGCAGGGGAATCGATCGGCCCACCACGGCTGACTGGAAGGAGTACCTCGACTACCGGATGAGCCCCGAGTGCAGCATGTTGGACGGCCAGGCCGGGCGCGTCACCCCGCGCACCGCAGAGAGCCACCGCCACGTGCTGGGCAAGGTGTACCGGCGCTGCCGGGACATTCCCAGCCCCGCGTGGTGGCACGTGCCCAACCCGCTGGACACGCACGTGCTGCCCCGCTGCTACGCGGGCGGCAGAGACGTGCCGCGCAGCCTGCGCGAGCCCTTTATCACCTACCCACGGTTGCAGATGGCGATGCCGGATGTAGTGGCCAAGGCCTTCATCAGTGTCATGCGGTGGCATGGCCTCCGCGTGCAGGAAGCGCTGGCCATTCCGCTGCCCGGCAGCCAGGCGGACGCGAGCATGGGGGGAAGAGTGCTGGACTTGCTCACGGGAAGCCTGCGCATCGAGCGCCAGCGCACGCGGGACAACCCTCGGCACGAGCGCCTGAAAACAGAGTTCAGCAGGGCCAACCTCAAGCTCGCCCCGGAGCCCGCGCGGCTGCTCCACGCGGCACTCATGGAGCGCCAGAAGGAGCTGGCAGACCCGGGCACGCACTGGCGGCGGCGCACCGGAGAGTGCGCGCGCAACTACCTGTTCCCCTACTACAGGGTTGACCTCGCCCGCCTGATGGAGATTCACCGTATCAGTTCGCCGATCCCCGTAGAGGGCAGGCGGTCGAGCAGGGCTGCTGGCCAGGGGCGAGCGAGCGTCAGTCGTAGCCTTGAGGAAGAGTGA